>JBKPFP010000027.1:0-3245 GCA_046744435.1 Actinomycetota bacterium
GGCCTTGACGCCCGACTCGAGCAGGTAGTCGGTCAGGTCCTCCGCCATCTTCTTCGTCAGCGTCGTGACCAGCACTCGCTCGCCCGCCTCCTCCCGGCGCCGGATCTCGTTCAGCAGATCGTCGATCTGGTTGCGCGTCGCGCGGAGCTCCACCTCAGGATCGACGATCCCGGTCGGGCGGACGAGCTGCTCGGCGACTCTGGTCGAGTGGCGCAGCTCGAACGGGCCCGGGGTCGCGGAGACGAAGACCATCTGCGGCACCTTCGCGAGGAACTCGTCGAAGCGGAGCGGGCGGTTGTCGAGCGCCGAGGGCAGCCGAAAGCCGAAGTCGACCAGCGTCTGCTTGCGGGAGCGATCGCCCTCGTACATCCCGCCGATCTGCGGCACCGTCTGGTGCGACTCGTCGATGAAGACGACGAAGTCGGACGGGAAGTAGTCGATCAGCGTGTACGGCGCCGACCCCGGCGGGCGGCCGTCGAGGATCCGCGAGTAGTTCTCGATCCCGTTACAGAAGCCGAGCTCGACCATCATCTCGACGTCGTACTCGGTGCGCTGCCGGATCCGGTGCGCCTCGAGCATCCGGCCCTCCGACTCGAACAGCTTCACCTGCTCCTCGAGCTCGTGGCGGATTTCGTCGACGGCGCGCTCGATCGTCGGCTTCGAGGTCACGTACTGCGTCGCCGGGAAGATGTTCAGGTACTCGAGCCGGCCGTACACCTCTCCGCTGAGCGGGTCGAAGTGCGTGATCTGCTCGATCTCGTCGCCGAACATCGAGATCCGGTAAGCCGACTCCTCGTACGCGGGCTGGATTTCGATCACGTCGCCCTTGACCCGGAAGCGCCCACGCCCGAGGAAGGCGTCGTTGCGCGTGTAGTGGATGTCGATCAGCTTGCGGAGCAAGAGGTCGCGGTCCTGCTCCTCGCCCACGTGCATCATCACGACCCGCTTTTCGTACTCCTCCGGGGAGCCGAGGCCGTAGATCGCCGAGACCGAGGCGACGATGATCGTGTCGCGCCGCGAGAGGAGCGACGAGGTCGCCGAGTGGCGAAGCCGGTCGATGTCGTCGTTTCGGGACGAGTCCTTCTCGATGTAGAGATCGGCCTGCGGGACGTACGCCTCCGGCTGGTAGTAGTCGTAGTAGGAGACGAAGTACTCGACCGCGTTGTCGGGGAAGAACTCGCGGAACTCGTTGCAGAGCTGCGCGGCGAGCGTCTTGTTGTGCGCAATCACGAGCGTCGGCTTCTGGACCTGCTCGATGATCCAGGCCATGGTCGCCGTCTTCCCCGTCCCGGTCGCGCCGAGCATGGTCTGGAAGCGCTCGCCTTCATGGAGGCCGACCGACAGCTGCTCGATCGCCTGCGGCTGGTCGCCGGTCGGCAAGTACGCCTCGGACGTCTTGAACTCCGCCATTGTGGGAACAGGCTAGCCCGTGGACGAGTCCCGGGACCCGCCGCCGTACGAAGCCTACGCCGCGATCGTCGGGGCGTTCTTCGCAAGCCTCGGCGCAGTCTCGCTCCTCGCCCGGCGCTCGCCGCCCGCGACGGCACTCGACCTGATCGCACTCTCGGCGGCGACGTTCAAGGCTTCCAGGACGCTCTCTCGCGAGCGTCTCGCGAGCTTCGTGCGCGAGCCGTTCGTGGAGGGGGAGGAGGAGCGGCCGGCGGGCGTGGGTCTTCGGCGGGCGCTCGGCGAGCTCGTCACTTGCTCGCGCTGTGTCGGCACCTGGGTCGCCGCCGGCCTCGCGTCGTCGCAGATGGTGGCGCCGAGGTTCGGCCGGGCGCTCACCTGGACGCTCGGCGCCGCGGCCGCGAACGACTTTCTCCAGGCCGGCTTCGCGGCGCTCTGCGCGAAAGCAAACGAGCCGGACGAGGCGGCCCCGTAGCTTCCCGAGCGCGCAGCGCTGCGAGGGCGACGCCGGCCATCGTCAGTGTTTGCACCGCGGCCGCGGCGGCGAAGACCGGGTCGACCCCGAAGGCGTCGAGCAGCGGGCCGGCGCCGAGGATCCCGATCGGCATCGCCAGCGCGTAGAGAGTCATCAGGCTCGTCATGACCGTGCCGCGGAGCGCGGGCGGGATTCGGAGCGTGACGATCGCGTGCAGGCTCGGATTGATGAGCCCGTTGGCCAGACCAGAGGCGAAGAGGACCCCGACCGCCGCAACGGCCGGGAGGTGCAGCACGAGGAGCCAGAGCGGCAGCGCTTGGGCCAGCGCAACGCGCGCGATCAGCCGTAGCCCGTCGACCTGCCGGACGAGGCGGAAGGCGACGGTATTGCCGAGCACCGCACCGACGCCGAACGCCGCGAAGAGCGCGCCGACGACGCGCGGGTTCGAGTCGTAGCGGGCGACGACGAGCACGGGAATCGCGACGAAGATCGCCTGCCACGCGACATCGCCGACGATGATGCAGACGCGCCACGCTCGGATCAGCGGCTCGCGTGACACCCACCGAAGCCCGGCGAGCACGCCGCGATCCCCGCCGTCGGCCTCCACTGGTGTCGTCGGCGGCACGAAGAGACCGACCAGTAGGACCGCCACGACGTAGGTCGCCGCGTCCACGACGAGGACCGACGGCGCCCCGATCACGCCAATCAGCACGCCCGCCGTCACAGGGCCTAGGAGGAGCGTGATGCGCGTCGCGCCCTGGAAGAGCGCGTTTGCCTGGCTGACGACCGTCTCGTCCTCGCCGAGGAGCTCGGGCAGGATCATCCGGTTCGCCGCGAAGTAAGGCGCGCTCAGGCTGCCGATCGCGAAGGCGACGGCGGCCAGCACGCCGAACGAGAGCGCGTCGGCCCAGTGAAGCACCGGGATCACGAGCATCAGTGGGCCGCGGAGGCCGTCGCAGAGCAGCATCGTCCGCCGGGCCCCCAGGCGGTTCAGCAACCGGCCGCTGGGGAACCCGACCACCGCCAGCCCGATCGCCTCGGCCGCCATGACCAAGCTCATGCGCGTTGCGGATCCAGTCGTCACCAGCACGAACCAGGGCAGCGCGACCCAGGTCATCTGTGCGCCCGTCGTTGAGATCACCTCTGCCGCAAGAAGCGCGCGGAGAGGGCGGCTGCGAAGGACGCTCACCTCCATCTATGCGGCCTCGGTGACCTCGCGCAGCCGCGGGATCGGCGAGAAGAAGAGCCAGACCACGCCAAGGAGCGCACCGAGGACGCCGATCCACAGTGTCGTCTGGAGGCCGAGCGCCGTGCCGAGCGCGCCGCCGAGCAGCGCGCCGATCGGCCGGATGCCGTAGTTGAC
>JBKPFP010000315.1:0-4974 GCA_046744435.1 Actinomycetota bacterium
CCGCTCGCCGAACGTCCCGCGGTACGCCTCCTTGCCGACGAACGCGATCCAGGCAGGCCGCAGCTCCTCAGCGATCTCGGCCAGGCGCTCCGCTGCGCCCGTGAAGTCGCCCCGCCGCAAGTCGCCTGACCCGCGCGTCGTCCGAAACGCTGCGTTCGTCAGCCCGTATCCAAACGACGGCAGTACGTGCTGCTCCTCCGGGGCCAGCAGCCGTGGCGAGAAGCCCGCGTCGCGGAGCAGGCGCCAGAAGCCTTTGCGCGGGTTCGCGAAGTGCGCACCCGCGGCCGCCGACCAGCGTCCAGGGTTGATCCCGCAGAAGTGTGACTTGTGTTTAGGACCGGCGGGACCCCTTATCAGCCTCAGCTCTGTCACGACGATGACACGTGCGATGTCACCTCCGCGAACGACACGTGACGGTGCCGCTCCTACTCTGATTCCTGAAGAAGCGGCCCTCGCGGTCCTGTCTTTCCCGTCCTGAGTCAGTGTGCCGCCAGGTCTCTAGCTGCGGCAGGAGGTGTTTCCAGGATGACCGCTGTTAACTCATCAATAGCCGAAAAGCCGAGCGTCGGAGCGCAAGTTCTAGGAGGGCTCAAGTGGGCGTTTTCTGCTCCGGTGATCGTGGCGATCGTGACTGCTGGGCTGACCGCGACGATCGTGCCTCTCTTGACGCGGGAATGGCAAAACCACGAGAAACGGCTCAACCTCAAGACTGCGATTGCGATCGACATGAGCCGGTCCAGCGCGAACGCAATCGGCGCGGGTCGTCGGGTCGGCACCGGGGTCGTGTACGCGGTGACAGCGAATCCGCGGGAAAACAAGGCCGTCATCCAGGACGCGTACAACCGCGGTTTCGGCCAGTGGCAGGTGGACAGGGGAAGGCTGTCTGCCCAGCTGTTCGCTCGCTTTCACGACAATGAGATCGTCGGCGACTGGCGCCGATTTGCGACGACGGTGGGGTCGTTCTACCGGCTGGGTGCTGTGATTCCCCGACGCGACCGAAATCACCTCGTGGAGCAGTTGAGCACGTACCTAACCTCAGAGCTGCGGCCGCTCGACGAGAGGAAGAGGATGTGGGAGACGAGATGGCAGCACTTGAAGGGGCGTCCAGCTGCGGGGGAGCGGAGCAAGCTCACGAGGGAGGACTTCTACGCGAAGCAGAACGCCTTCCGGAACGACTACATCTACGTAGCTGACACGCTACTCCGCTTGGGAGAACAACTCGTCGAGCGGCTTCTCAATCTGAACCCGAAGGTCTAGTCCGCGCGCGACGGCTCGACTACCGCTGGCACCAATACGTTCGACCTCCGTACCTGACACGGATACGGAAAGTCGAGTTGCGCTTTGAGGAGGTTGGCTTGACGCAGAGAAGCCGCCGGGGTCCCCAGCGATAGGACGCGTGGTCGCTCGGACAGTCATACCGAGGGTGGCATGGGTGGCGGTGGGCGCTCGCTGGCTCGGCGGCGTAGCCAACTGTGAGCGCGGTGAACGCCAAGGCAGCGCCGAGCGCCAAAGTGAGCAGCAGACCCCTCATCAGCTTCAGCGTGAAGCGCCGCTCCCTCGGAGTCAATAGGCCATATCACGTGCAGTAGGTCGATGTAACGCTCAACGCCGGGATGTACCGGAGCGTTCGTTGAGGCTGGAAGGCTCCCAGACCAGACCAGCGGCAATCGACCGGCGTCGCCTGCGAGGTCGAATCTTGGCGCTCGATCTCCGTCACGAGTACCTGCACGTCATCCGCCGTGTCCTTGCCCTTCTCGTTCGCGACCCGGAGCCGCACGTAAGCGGCAGCCGTGCCTCCCATCGTCGGGACGATGACCTGATCGGCGCCGGTCCCGTGAAACCGGAGGTCGAGGCGTGGCCGACGGCGGTTAGCAAGCCAGAGGTCTCGGAACAGCACATAGACGAGTGCACCCACCGTGCCCACGGCCGCGAAAACCGTTGCCCAGGTGCGTAGGTCCCCGTTATCCACCGGTGGGGATGCTCTCTCAGTTAGGAGATCGTCACAACCCTGCCCAGCCCCAGAGCTTCGTTCGGGCGGCCGCCTTTCGGTGCTCGTCGAGGCGAGTGCCAATCGCCAGTATCACTCGAGCTGCGGGGATGAGCCGGCCGCGAGTCTCGATGCTCGTCCGCCGGCGCTCTACGGATTAGAAACCGCTGATTCGGTCCTAATCACGATTCCGGCCGCGGAGGGGCGGTCGCGCGCTGTCGACGAGGGGCACCCACGCATTCGAGCGTGTGTTTGCCCACCTCACCCCTCCTTCACCTGTACGCCGGCGCGAGAGAGAAGAGTGGGGAGGGCCCCGACGGAGAAAGGATCAGATCCGCTAATAGCTCCGCGAGTCCGGCGAACATCGTGTTCCAGTTGGTCTCATCGATCTCGTCGACGAAGCGAACGACGTGCCTAAGGAGATCGTCAGCTCCAGCCCGGTCATTCCGGAGATTGCAGAAAATCTTGTCGAAGTAGGCGACCGGTACGTAGGGGATGAGGTGGTCATCGCCCTTCCAAGAAACGACTGCCAGAGGTTTGGCAACGTACTGGTCGGAGGGATCGTGAATCGCAACGACGGCCTCGCCTCGCCCCGGTCGATAGGTCCAGTCAGTCGGCACGGCCCCACGATAGTGCGGCTTTGACCCGCCTTGGGACGGCGATCGTGAGGGAGGGGGCATCTGTGAGGTGCTATCGCAACGTCTCGCTTCACGGCCGAGCCCGATGGGATCACCCATGAGGATGATGCGGGTCGTCCTGGTTGAGAGTAAGCACAAGGCGCGAAAAGACGAGTCCCCGACGCGCGACTACGGCGACCTACGACGCGACGCACTGACCTGAGCTGATGCAGGGACTTCTGACGGTTCTGCCGATGGCCGTCGTAATGAGCGCCGGCCCGCAGATCGTCACCGCGACCTTCCTGGCGACCAGCCAGGACGCGAAGCGGAACTCGCTCGCTTTCCTCGGCGGAGTCGCCGCCGCGACCACGATCGGGGTGACCGTCTTCTTCCTGGTCGGCAGCGAAATCGCCGGGAAGGAGGACGGGGGGAAGGACTGGCTCGATTGGGTCTTCGTCATCCTCACCGTGCTGATCGCGGGACTGCCGTTCACCGTGCTTCTCGCGATGGGAGAGCGGGGCGAAAGTGTGCTCCCGAAGATCAGGGAGTGGATGAACGCGAACTCCCGGATCTGGGGGATGCCCCTATTTCACAGGGGTTTCCCTCGCGTATGCGTGCGCGCGGGCCGGGATTGCAGGTTGGTTGGTGTGGTGCGCACGCACCTCGGGGCTTGGGACGCGGCGTCGACGCCGAGGGGCGCACCCCCGCACCGATCGGCGCAAGCGTGGGACTCCACGGCGGGGATAGGCTGCGCTCGAAGACGCTAGGAATCGGAATAGCAGTCCCTACGATCTTCTCGCCGCTGAGGATTGTTACCCGCCGTAGCGTTCACGCGCCTTGGCATTACGACGCCGTCGCGATCGTCTTCCACTGCATCAAAGCCGCATCTTGATCATGGTTCGGCCAAAAAAACCACGCAGCGACACGTGAGCCGTCTTCGTTCCACCAGATCCCGATGCCTTCGCCGCCGTTTTCGTCAGCTTCGACTTTGTCCTCGCACCCCGTCGTGGCGCGAGGAATGATGTTCTTGATCGCCTCGGTCGTACTCGTCCGGCAATCGACCGTGCCGGGGTCGCGGGCGCGGCTGAGCCAATCATGGGCCTGGATAGAACTCGGCCAAAGGCCATAGGTCAGGTAGTAGTCCGAATTGGGGCTTCCGCATAGCGCCTGCGCGGTTGCTTCCGCGTCGATGATCATCCAACGTTGCTCTGGATCGTCGCGGCAGGTTGGTCGAATGTTGGCCGGGAGGAGCTTGAGAAGGGCTTCGTAATCGGTGTCTTCGTTTGACCCATTGGCGCCGCCTCCACGAGTCAAGAGGGCGATCGCGACCACGAGCGCGATGATCAACACCGCCCCTATGAGCGCCCATTGAAGCCACGTCCTCCTCGACCCTCGCGCCGCTGTGGGTTTCGCTTCGATGGATGGGATGGCCCCGACGGTTGGCGTCGGTGCGTTCTCGCCCGAAGCCCGCGAAGCGTCCACCGAAGCCGACTCTTCGGCACGGCTGCTGCGCTCGGGAGAGGAGATATCCGCGAGGAGTCGATCAAGGGCGGCGATCAGTCGACCGACGTCGTAGCCCCAGCGCCCATCGCTGAGTTCTATTGCGTTGCGCCGCGTGATCGACTGCACCTCCGGTGGAAGGTCGTCACGATTCGGCACTCGTGCTCCGGCGACGAGCACCGGAATCGGCGTCACATCCGGACGCTTGAGCGCAGTCTCGACCTCAAGCCGGACGAAGTCCTCGGGATCGGCGATACGTGGCCTGCCTTGCTCATCCGCGACTGTCGCCCAACGAGGGCCCATGACGACGATCAGGACATGCGTCCCGGCGACCGCCTCGGTAATTCGCTCTACGAAATCGACGCCCGGCGCCATGTCTACGTCCATGAATACGTTGCCTTGGCCAAACCGAGCAACCATCGCGTCGTACAGGCGCCCCGCATGTGCGGCCGTGTCCTCGCGTCGATAACTGATGAAGACCTTCGGGCCCGGCGGGCTCCCCGGCTCCGTCCGCCCTCCGCTCACCGGCCGGTTGCTGAGGCGCTCTGCCGCCTCCGCGTCGTGCACGAACCGGCGCGAGGACGTGGCCCGCCAATCTTCCGGACGCCATACCGGCGGGGATCCTCCGCGACCGTGTGAGCAGGCATCCGACGCTCCTCTGCGCCACCGTATGTCGTGCCTTCGCTGCCGTCAAGCATGGCGACGGTCTTCAGGTCGGCCAGCAACTTCACCCCCGCTGAGCGCGAGTCGTCGTCGTCGATGCTGCCCGCCGACAGCGTCACCGCTGCTAGACGCGCTGCCTCTGGCCGACGACCGCCAGCCAGGTCTGCGGTCGCAGCAGGGGGCGCCAGATCTCGTTCCGGCGCGGGT
>JBKPFP010000437.1:0-5727 GCA_046744435.1 Actinomycetota bacterium
GCGATCTCGGCGAGGCCGTCGCACTTCTCGCGAACCGCCTCGATCTTCTCGATCACTTGCTCGGGCGTTCCGGCCCAGACGGCGTCCGACTCCGTGAGTTGCTCCCAGGTCATCTCCGCCAGGCTCTCGAGCGCGCCCGACGTATAGAAGCCGTAGCCGACCGCTTCGAGCTCCTCCTTCGGCGGCAACTCGGGGCCAGGGGAGGCGTTTCCGGTCAGGAAGTGGTGGATCCAGTGCTCGGCCTCGCGGCGAACGGTCGCCTCGTCCTCGTCCATGTAGACGGCATGGATGAAGACGATGTCCGGCTCATGGCCGTGCCGGCGAGCGTGCTCGCGGTAGATCTCGAGCTGCGGATGCAGCGCTTCGTACGGCAGGAGCGGCGGCACGACGACTCCCCAGCCCCGCTCACCCGCGAGCTCGTAGGTGCGGTCGCTCGTGCCGCCCGTGAAGATCCGGAACTGCTTCGTCTTCGAGCGCGGCACCACGCGCGCGTTGTCGAGCTTCCAGAACTCCCCGTCGTAGGAGAACCCGTCCTGGTTGTCGAGGAGGCCGATGAGGATGTCGAACGCCTCCTCGTAGCGAGGTCGCGTCTCCTCGAGCGGCACTCCGGCCTTCGGCGGCAACCAGGCGTGCCCCCGGCCGACGCCGAACTCGTAGCGCCCGTCCGTGAGCAGGTCCATCTCCGCGATCTCGGCCGCGAGCACCGCGGGGTTGTGGTACGGCAGGATGTGCAGCAGCGTCCGAAATCGAATCCGCTTCGTGCGTGCCGCCGCGGTCGCGAAGAACGCAAAGGGGTTCGCCGAGACGCCGAACTGCTCGAAGAACCAGTGCTCGATGATCGAGTAGCAGTCGAACCCGAGCCGGTCCGCGTTCGACACCTGCTCCAGGACTTCCTCGTAGACCTGGCTGGGAGCCTGCCACGGGTGGCACTGAAGCTCCGAATAGAGGCCAAAGCGCATGGGGCCGCTCCTTCCGTCCGGGGTGGAGCGAGTCTACGACCGTGCCTGGCACCGAACATATATAACTTGACAGAAATATAACTGTCAGGTAATGTAGGCGCCATGACAGCGACGACGTTCGAGCTCGTGGCCGAGCCCACCCGGAGGCGCATCCTCGATCTGCTGCGCGAGCGCGCGCGGTCGGTCGGCGAGCTGGTCGGGCTGCTCGGCCTCAGCCAACCGGGAGTCTCCAAGCATCTACGCCTGCTCCGCGAGGCAGGCCTCGTCCAAGTTCGACGCGACGGGCAGCATCGCTGGTATCAGTTGGACCCGAAGCCGCTCGAGGAGGTCGACGCATGGCTCGAGCCGTACCGGGAGCTCTGGGAGGAGCGGTTGGACCGTCTCGAACGGCATCTCGACAAGGGGAAGGAGAGCTAGTGAGCGAAGCGCAGACACAGCAGGAGCTCGTCATCGAGCGCGTCCTCGACGCGCCGCGGGAGCGGGTTTGGAACGCCTGGACCGAGCCCGAGGAGATCAAGCAATGGTGGGGCCCGAAGGACTTCACGGCCCCGTCGATCGAGGGCGACTTCCGGGAGGGCGGCAAGTACCTCTGGTCGATGAAGAGCCCAGACGGCCAGGTGTACTGGAATACCGGCACCTTCGAGGAGATCGTCCCGCACGAGCGGCTCGTCGTGACCGACTCGTTCGCGGACGAGCGGGGCAACGTCGTCCCGCCCTCGCACTACGGGATGTCGGGCGACCACCCCCAGGAGGGCCGCATTGCCGTCACGTTCGAGGACGAGGACAGCAAGACGAAGCTGACCGTCCGCTACTACGGCATCGCGCCGGGCGACCTCCGCGACCTGGCCGAGGCCGGCTGGAACGAGACCCTGGACAAGCTCGCCGCGCACGTCGCGTAGGCGTCGCGGAATAACGAACCGAGAAAGGCGTTGACGACCCTATGAGCCCAAGCATGGACCGGCGCTGGCTGGCGCTGATCATTGTTTGCCTTGGCACGTTGATGATCGTCCTCGATGCGACGATCGTGAACGTCGCCCTGCCGTCGATCCGCGAGGACCTCGGGTTCTCCGAGACCTCGCTCGCGTGGGTCGTCAACGCCTACCTCTTGACCTTCGGAGGCTTCTTGCTCCTCAGCGGCCGCCTCGGCGACCTGTTCGGGCACCGCCGGCTGTTCCTGATCGGGATCGTCCTCTTCACGCTGGCGTCGCTGGCCTGCGGCTTGGCCACGTCGCAGGAGTTCCTCATCTCGGCGCGGGCCGTCCAGGGCCTGGGCGGGGCGGTCGTGTCGGCGGTCGCCCTCTCGCTGATCATGATGCTCTTCACCGAGACCGGCGAGCGGGCGAAGGCCATGGGTGTGTACGGATTCGTCGCGTCCGGCGGCGGGACGCTCGGCGTGATTGCCGGCGGCGTCCTCACCGACCTGTTCAGCTGGCACTGGATCTTTCTCGTCAACATTCCGATCGGCATCGCCGTCTACGCGCTGAGCTCGGCGCTCCTCCCGCGAGCCGAGGCGGCTGCGGGCGATCGCCGCGTCGACGTCGCCGGAGCGGTCATCGTCACGGGCTCGCTGATACTCGCGGTCTACGCGATCGTGAATGGGAACGAGGTCGGCTGGCTGACGCTCCGGACGATCGGCCTCCTCGTCGCGGCGGGCATCCTGCTCGTCGTCTTCCTCGTGGTCGAGTCGCGGGTCAAGCAGCCGCTCGTGCCGCTCGGCCTCTTCAGGCACCGGACGCTCTCGACCGCGAACGGGGTCGCCGTGCTCCTGGCCGGCTCGATGTTCGCCTGGTTCTTCCTCAGTGCGCTCTACCTGCAGCTCGTCCTCGGCTACAGCCCGCTCGAGGTCGGGCTGGCGTTCCTGCCTGCGACCCTGATCATGGGCGCGTTCTCGCTCGGGCTTTCGGCGAGACTCGTCATGCGCTTCGGGCTCAAGCCGCCGCTCGTCGCCGGGATGCTCTTCATGGCGGCCGGTCTCTTCCTGTTCATGTTCGTGCCGGTCGACGGGAACTTCGTCGTCGACGTCGTGCCCGGGATGATCCTGCTCGGCATCGGGGCGGGCATGGCCTTCAACCCGTTGCTGCTCGCAGCCATGGGCGACGTCGAGCCGACCGAGGCCGGGCTCGCGTCGGGCCTCGTCAACACGTCGTTCATGATGGGCGGCGCGCTCGGGCTCGCCATCCTGGCCAGCTTGTCCGCGTCTCGGTCGGACAGCCTGCTCGAGGCCGGGGACACGCGGCTGGAGGCGCTCACGGGCGGGTACCACGCGGCCTTCCTGGTCGGCGCCCTGTTCGCCGTCGCCGGAGCCGCGCTCAGCGCTTGGCTGATCCGCGCCGAGCAGCCGGCGATGCACGCGGAGCAGCCGCAGCCCGAGCCCTCGCAGTCGTAGGTACTCTCGTCCCGTGAAGGAGATCGCCGACGATCTCAGGCGCTGGCGGGCGCGGGGGGACGCGCAGGTGGCGGTCGCGACAGTCGTTGCGACCCGAGGCTCGGCACCGCGTCCGATCGGCTCGAAGCTCGCCATCTCGGAGCAGGGCGAGCTGGCCGGGTCGGTGTCCGGTGGCTGCGTCGAGAACGAGGTCTACGAGGAGGCGCGTGGCGTCCTGGACGGCGCGCCCGCGAAGCTGCTCTCGTACGGGATCTCGGACGAGCAGGCGTGGACGGTCGGGCTGCCCTGCGGGGGCGAGATCGACGTCTTCGTCGAGCAGGCTTCGCTGAGCGACCTCGAGGCGATCATGCGCCGCATCGAAAGTGGTGAGCGCTTCTCGCGCACGACCGTGCTCGACGAGGACGGGCGCGAGTTCGTCGAGGACTTCGGGCCCCCGCCGCTGCTGCTCGTCTTCGGCGCGGTCGACACTGCCGAGGCTTTGTGCAAGGCGGCGAACGAGCTCGGCTGGCGGACGGTCGTCGCCGACGCGCGCGCGAAGTTCGCGACGCCGGAGCGGATTCCGAGCGCCGACGAGCTGCGGGTCGAGTGGCCCGAGGACGTGCTCGCGCAGGTGCAGCCCGACGAGGAGACGGCGATCGTCGTCCTCACGCACGAGGACCGATTCGACATTCCGGCACTGCGGGGGGCGCTCGAGACGGACGCGTTCTACATCGGCGCCCTGGGCGCGCGGCGGAACCAGGCTCGGCGGCGCGAGCGGCTGCTCGAGCAGGGCGTGATCGAGGCGGACATCGACCGCATCTCGGGTCCGTCCGGCCTGGACATCGGCGCGCACTCGCCGGCCGAGACGGCCGTATCGATCCTGGCCGAGATCCTGGCCGTGCGGGCCGGGCGCCTCGGTGGCCGGCTCAAGGAGTCCAAGGGCCGCATCCACGCCGAGGTGGCCGCGGAGCGCTAGGGACGGGCTTCGAGCTCGACGCGACGGCGCTCGTGCGTATCGCGCCCGGACTCGTCGGACTTGACGTCGACCTCCCAGTACAGCTCACCGTGCCGAGACTTGTAGCTCGGTAGCGCGTCCGCCGGGAGCTCGAGCTCGAACACGAACGACGTGCCTGCAGTCAGCTCGTCCTCATGAAGTGGGCCGCTCGGGATGCTCACTGCGACCTCCGAGTAGTCCGCGGTCTCCTCGTGGTACTCCAGACGCGCCTCGAGCGCACGCGAGGCGCCACCTTCGAGAACGAGAATCGTTCCCTTGATCGTGTCGCCCGGCGCATAGCGCTCGCGATCGAGCTGGAGCTGAAGCCGGGGGCTCATGGGAGAACGGAGAACTCGCTCCTCACCTGTGCGTCGAGCCGCCGGCTCCTGCGCCCACGCGCCACGACCTCCCACTTGAACGAGAGGCACTCGCCTCGGTACGAGAAAGGCGCGTCGGCCGGAATCATGAAGCGACGACTCTGCACGCCCAGAATGCTCTCGATCGGGGTCCAGCACTCGTGCGCTACCTCGTCGGAGGTCGACCGGCTGGTGGAGGTCGAGCTGTCCCCGGTCGAGGTGGTTTCTTGCTTGTCGTAGTACTCGGTGCAGACGACCCCGACCTCGAGGTCGCCGAGCTTGCGGGCGCTCGAGATCGTCACGAGCGCCTCGACGTCCCCGCCGCGGCGCGCGGGCTGTTCGCCTGTCGTCACCTCGAGCCCACGCGTAAGCCTTTTGCGCAGAGCGTCGAGGGGGTGAATCTCCCGCCCCTTGCCCAGCGAGAAGCTAAAGCCCATCCCGGGCCGACTCTACGCCTGCCCATCTATCCTCACAACTCGTGGACCAGCGGCTCAGCCTGATCACGCTGGGCGTGGCCGACCTCGCGCGGGCGCGCGCGTTCTACGAGGGGCTCGGTTGGCAGACCCGCGCCGAGCCGGACGACGACGTCGTCTTCTTCCAGGCCGGCTGCATGATCGTCGCGCTCTGGCCGCGGGACCTGCTCGCTGAGGACACCGTCGTCGAGGACAACGGCGGCTGGGGCGGCATCACGCTGGCCTACAACGCCCGCTCGCCGGAAGAGGTGGACGAGGTTGTCGCCCAGGCCGAGGCCGCGGGCGCGAAGATCGGCCGCCCGCCCGCCGAGACCTTCTGGGGCGGCTACTCGGGCGTCTTCATGGATCCCGACGGCCACCCGTGGGAGGTCGCGCACAACCCGCGGTGGACGATCGAAGCCGACGGCTCGGTCAAGCTCCCGTCGTAAGAGGGGACGTTCACGGGGTCAGACCCTGTTAAGAGCGGCGGCCCCTGTTTTCGGCTTCAACCGGAGCGGACGTGGGCAGCCCCCTTTAACGGGGTCAGACCCTGTTAAGAGCCGGCGGATAGGCTCGCGCCTCGTGGAACCCGAGCAGCTCC
>JBKPFP010000159.1:0-1688 GCA_046744435.1 Actinomycetota bacterium
GTGAGGTCGGCCAGTGGATGGAGCTGCCGATGTGGCTGCACGGCGAGGAGGAGGGCATTCACGCCACGGACGTCTCGCGCGCGCTCGCCGCCGGCCTCACCTTCCGCCCGCTCGAGGAGACGGTTCGGGGCACGCTCGAGCAGGCCGAGACGACCGGCGCCGCGGGCCTGAAGCCCGAACGCGAGGCCGACCTGCTCGAGGCTTGGGCCGCGCGCAGCGCAGATCGTCCTCGCTAGCATCCGCCTCCGTGGAAGGCTTCCCCTATGTGCACCGCGAGACTGTTCGCTTTCGAGACGTCGACGCGCTCGGGCACGTCAACAACGCCGTCTTCCTCACCTACCTGGAAGAGGCGCGCATCGGGTTCCTCGTCCCGAAGGGCGCAGAGGCGTCGGGCATGATCCTCGCTCGCGTCGAGATCGACTTCCGGGCGCCGCTCCGCACCGGCGACGAGCTCGAGATCGGCGTTCGGCCCGCCGGTGTCGGCACCAAGAGCTTCGAGCTCGAGTACCAGGTGCGCTCGGGCGAGACCGTCGCCGCCGAGGCGAAGACCGTCCTCGTCTCGTTCGACTACGAGACCGGCCGCTCGGTCGACGTGCCGCAGGCGTGGAGGGAGGCGCTCGCCGCCTGATGGCAGTCTTCGAGCGCCAAACGCTCCCGAACGGGCTGCGGCTGCTGACTGCGCCGATCGAGCACGCCCAGTCGGTGTCGTGCTTCGTCATGCTCTCCGCGGGCTCGCGCTTCGAGACGCCCGACACGAACGGCATCGCGCACTTCTCGGAGCACATGTTCTTCAAGGGCACCGAGCGCCGGCCGTCCGCGCGGGACATCGGCACCGAGGTCGACGGCATCGGCGGCGAGTTCAACGCCTTCACCGGCAAGGAGTACACGGGCTACTACGTTCGCTGCGCCGGCGAGCACCGCTCGGTCGCGCTCGACGTCCTCGTCGACATGCTGCGCCACTCGAAGTTCGACGCCGACGAGATCGAGCGCGAGAAGGGCGTGATCGTCGAGGAGATGAACATGTACTTCGACACGCCCCGCGACTACATCTCCGGCGTCTACGACGATCTGCTCTACGGCGACCAGCCGCTCGGCTGGGACATCATCGGCCGCAAGGAGACTGTGCGCGCCGCGACTCGCGAGACGTTCCTGGACTACACGGGCCGCTGGTACAAGCCGAAGCGCATGGTGGTCGGCGTCGCGGGCATGGTCGGTGACGGGCTGGAGGACGAGATCCAGCGGCTGCTCGGCGACATCGAGCCGGCGGAGACCGGCGACCCGGCACCTGCCGTGCTTTCAGAGAACGGCGCGAGCGTCAGGATCCACACGAAGGCCTCGGACCAGGCGCATCTCTGTCTCGGCGTGCGCAGTTATCCGCTCGTCCATCCCGACCGCTACGCGCTGCAGCTGCTCGGAACGGTGCTCGGTACCGGGATGTCGTCACGACTCTTCACAGAGGTGCGGGAGCGGCGCGGCCTCGCGTACTACGTCTATGCGATCAACCACAGCTACACGGATGCGGGCTCGCTCTACTCGCAGGCCGGCGTCGACATCGAGCGCATCGACGAGGCGGTGTCGACGATCGTCACCGAGCTGCGCAAGATCGCCGACGAGCCCGTGCCCGCGGCCGAGCTCGAGAAGGCCCGCAACGTCGCCAAGGGCCGCTTCGTCCTGCAGACGGAGAGCCC
>JBKPFP010000337.1:0-3688 GCA_046744435.1 Actinomycetota bacterium
GCCCCCTCCTCGAGGGCGGCTGCTTGAGACCGACGTTTCAGGAGCCGCCCCTTGGAGTGGCGGTTCGGAGGTTTCTGGCGTTTGTGAGCCTCCCGCCGGGCTGAGCCCGGCTCCGGCGGCCGATCGTTGTGGTTTCCGAGAGCGTTTCGGAAGTCCCTCGTCTGAGGGATCGCCGCGGCCTTGTAAGCGCCGATACCCCAAGTACCCACCTCCCCCACCCTCGTGCGGATCGTGGGAACACCTCCGAACCGCATTCGAGAACAAAGAGGCCGGCGCTAAGCCGGCCTCTTTGTCTATCAGAGTTCCTTCGTGCGCTAGAAGCTGTAGCGCTCTTCCTTCCAGTAGTCGGCGTCGTTGTGGTAGCCATAGCGCTCCCAGAAGCCGGGTTGGTCGCTGCTGAGGAGCTCTAGGCCGCGGAGCCATTTGGCGCTCTTCCAGAAGTAGCGGTTCGGGACGACGAGCCTCAGGGGCCAGCCGTGCTCCGGTGTGAGTGGTTCGCCGTCGGCGTCGTACGCGAGCAGCGCCTCGTCATCCTCGAGTGCGGAGAGCGGCACGTTCGCCGTGAAGCCGTGCTCGGCGTGGGCGAGGACGAAGCGGGCGCTCGGCTTCGGGCGTGCCAGCTTGGCCAGCTCGCGCCAGTGGACGCCCTTGAAGCGGGCGTCGAAGCGGCTCCAGCGCGTGACGCAGTGGATGTCCATCGTGATCTCGGTGGCCGGCAGGGCCTGAAGCTCGTCCCAGCTCAGGGTGATCGGCTCCTCGACCTCGCCGAGGACCTTGAAGTCCCAGGTCGCGAGGTCGGTCTCCGGCACGCCGCCCGCATGCAGCACGGGCCACTTCTCGGTCAGGTACTGCCCCGGCGGCAGGCGTGCCGGGTCGTAGCCGGCGTCGGCGACCTTCTGCTCGGCCCGAGAACGGAACACGCTCCTACACTAGATGCGGTGGAAACGGCCACGCACAGAGCAGCTCTTCGACCTCGCGACTACGTCCGCGTCGCAGGCCCCGACGCGGAGGACTTCCTCCAGCGCATGCTCTCGAACGACGTCATGCAGGCGCCGTGCGAGGCGCTGCTGCTCACGCCGAAGGGCCGGCTGATCGCTCCGCTCGTCGTTGCGCGGCGAGAGGACGACGACTTCCTGCTCCTGACGGAGCCCGGACTCGGTGACGCGGTGCGCTCGACGCTGCTGCGCGCTCGGTTCGCGGCCAAGGTCGAGATCGAGCCCGAGGTGCACCGGTCGCTGATCGTCTTCGGCGATAACGGCGGCATCCCGAACCGTGACTACGGCGCTCCCGCGGGCGAGCACCTCGACGCGGACGGAGAGCCGACCATGAACGGCGACGAGCTCGAGCGCATGCGGATCGAGGCGGGCACTCCGGCCTGGGGCAAGGAGCTCGACGACTCGATCCTTCCGGCCGAGGCGGGGCTGGACGAGCGGGCGATCTCGTTCACGAAGGGCTGCTACCCCGGGCAGGAGCCGATCGCGCGGCTGCACCACCGGGGCAAGGTCAACCGCCGACTGCGCGTCCTGGACGTCGAGCAGGCGGCCCCCGGTGACCAGCTCGTCTACGAGGGCAAGCCGGTCGGCCGGATTACGAGCGCCGTGCCGGGTCGTGCGCTCGCCTACGTGCGGGTCGAGGTGCCGGCCGACGCGGAGCTCGAGGTCGGTGGCGCGCCTGCGCAAACCGTTCGCTTCCCCGCTGCGTAGACTTCCGCGGATGCAAGAACGGCGACCAATCTGGATCGCGGCCGCGCTCGTGGTCCTGAGCGCCCTCGTCCTGGCCGCGGCCGCCTGCGGCGGCGACTCGAACGGCGGCGGCGAATCCGAAGGCGGCCAGAAGACGATCGCCGGCGTCGAGGCCAACGACCACGGCGAAAGGGACGTCTCCGGCGAGACCGGCAAGGTCGAGATCGAGCTCGACGACGACTACTTCGAGCCGACGGTCCTCAAGGGCACGCCGGGTCAGAAGATCACCCTCGAGTTGAAGAACGAGGGCGGCCAGGAGCACAACATCAGCATTGCCGACCAGAACATCGACCAGGACGTCGCGCCTGCCGAGGAGGCCGAGGTCGAGGTCACGTTCCCGCAGAGCGGCGAGCTCAGCTTCGTGTGCAAGTTTCACGAAAGTGACGGCATGGCGGGAGCGCTGGTCGTCTCCTAAGATCCGCGGCATGGCCCGGCCACGACGCGCCTTGCCGGTGGCGCTCCTCCCATTTATGGCGCTCGCATTCCTCGACGCCGGGTGCGGCGGCTCGGACGGCGGCGGATCCGAGGACGCGTCGACCGGCACGGTCACGCTCGAAGGGTCCCCCGCCAACGACCACGGCACGAAGCAGGTCAGCGGTACGGCGCAGGTCGAGATGGGCGACTCCTACTTCGAGCCGACGATCCTCGTCGGCGTGCCCGGCTCGGAGCTGACCATCGAGCTGACCAATAACGGAGTGCTCGAGCACAACATCAACGCCGACATTCCGCAGGTGGCCGCGGCCGTGCCCCTCGACCAGGACGTTCGTTCCGGTGGCGGCAAGGAGACGGTGAAGATCAAGTTCCCGGACAGCGGGCAGCTCCTCTTCTTCTGCAAGTACCACGAGGGCGACGGCATGGTCGGCGCCTTACGCGTCGAATAGAAACGCGAGTAAGTGCGCCCGGGCTGAAAGCCGTCGCGTTGGTGAAAGCCCAGGTACAGGTAGTCGATAAAACCGCGGCCGCCAGTCGTGACGTCCGACATTTGGGTTGAGCTGCTGGGGAACGCCAAGTCGGGGTGGTGGGTTACAAGGTAGTTGGCGCGCGCTACAGCGCCCCCGCCGTCGAGGCCGCGACGATGGCGAGGAGCTCCACGCCGAGGTTCGTTGTTGGGAAAAGGCGCATGCTGTTGCCGAAACGGGCAGCAAACACGGGTGCGCTTGTGGCGAATCGCTGACCGGGGCAGCGCAGCTGCGCTCGAGTACGCGGAGCTGGTGGAGTCCCCGGCGACGCGTGGCGCAGCGCTCATCTCGATCTGGTTCGACCCCGCCGACGAGGGCAATCTGCGTCGTCAGGTCAGCTACGAATGCGCTCCGGCATGGGTTAGGGCGCACTGAATACAGCCAGGTCGACGCGGGCCGGATGCGATCACCCCGTGAGGATGATGCGGGTCGTTCCTGGGCCGGTTGAAAGTTGGCACAGGGCGCGAGAGACTAGTCCCTAACGCCCGACCACGGCCGCCTACGACGCCACCGCACTGAGCTGGGCTGATGCAGGGATTCTGGACAGTTCTACCGATGGCCGTCGTAATGAGCGCCGGCCCACAGATCGTCACCGCGACCTTCCTCGCGACCAGTCAAGGCTCGAAGCGGAACTCGCTCGCGTTCCTCGGCGGAGTCGCCACCGCGACGACGATCGGGGTGACCGTGTTCTTCCTGCTCGGCAGCGGCACCGCCGGGAAGCAAAAGGAGGGGAAGGACTGGCTCGATTGGGTCATCATCGGCCTTCTGGTCTTCCTCCTGATCTGGGTCTTCGTCAAGCGCAACGAGACCCAACCGCCGAAATGGATGGGGAGGCTCCAAGAAGCCAATGCACGCTTCGCCGTGACGATCGGGTTCCTCCTCTACATCTTGATGCCGACCGACCTGGTGGCCATGGCCACCGTCGGTGCCTACATCGCACGCCAGGGCGAGCCGTGGTGGCACACCCTCGGCTTCGTCGTCCTCACC
>JBKPFP010000156.1:0-2631 GCA_046744435.1 Actinomycetota bacterium
CGAGGGGCCCGTCGAAGGTCGCTGGGTGGACCGCGTCGTGGGGCTCGAGGGCGTACGGGCGGACATTGCGATGATGCAAACTCCGGACGGCAACGCACGACTCGAGCTGACGAAGTTCCACTCGCCGTCAAACCAGGGCGACAACCGGCACGTGCCGGCAAACACCCCGGGTATCCGCCACGTCGCATTCGCCGTCGAGGACATCGACGCCGTCGTTGCCGGCCTGCGAGCACGCGGCGCTGAACTCGTCGGCGAGCTGGAGCGCTACAAGGACAGCTACCGGCTCTGCTACGTCCGCGGCCCCGAGGGGATCATCGTCGAGCTGGCAGAGCAGATCGGCTGACGGGTCCGGTCCTCCGCCGACCCCCGACCAACCGAGCGACCCGACTAGCGTTCCGGAAGCGGATCCGCATACGGAACGTCGCCGAAGTCACGCGCGAAACGGAGCTCGACGCAGCCGCTGTAGGTGGCGCGGCCGAGCAGGTTCTCGACCACGTCGTCACGAGGCGGCGAAAAAACGGCCGTGAGCAGAGAGAAAGCGGGACGGGCGCGACGGGACTCGAACCCGCACCTCCGGCGTGACAGTCGGGCGGCGCGGTTTCCCGCTGATCGTGCCGGATGCAACAGGCGGCGTCTAGCCGTCGAACCGCTGGTCGATCGAAACCTCGTAGATGTCCACGCTCTGCCGCTTGCCGCCGCCCTCGCTTGGCGACATCGCGTCGAACAGCGCATCGACTCCCCGGACGTCCTCCTCCGTGTCGCAGAACAGGACCATTGCGGAGCTTCCCTTCCCCGAGTCGGTGAAGACGAGCGTCCTCTTGATCGACTTGAGCAGCCGCTCGACCTCGTCGCGCTCGAACCGACCCTTCACCTCCTCGGCCATCTGGTCGACCACCTCGTCGGTCAGGCCGCTCTCCATCTGCGTCCGCATTCCGTCCATCTCCTGTTGGAGCGTTGCGGGGTCCGCGCCTTCGAAGCGGGTGACGCGTGCGTACATTCGGAACCACCTTTCTGTGTCGGGACCAAGCGAGGGACCATCGTATTCGCGCCGGGTTGATCCTCACCTCGGACCGCACCGAGGTAGGCGAGCTCTCTGGAGCGCGTAGAGCCCACGGCTGACCGAAGTTGTCGTCTTCACGACTGGGTGATGGGGTCAGCAAGGCGCGTGCACGGCCGAGCCTCTTTTGCGCCATATTGCCGCAACGCGCGCCGTTTGCAGGAGTTTCGAGAGACGGGAGCGACGGAACTCGAACCCGCGACCTCCGGCGTGACAGGCCGCGCCACTGGTGCCGAGCGATTTCGAGCGAGCACCCGCGAACCCCGATAGATAGAGGCCTCGCGGCCTGTCGCTCGGGTCGTGGCCCTAATCGCTCCGAGAGGTTGTTCGGGGACGTTTGGGGCACTATTGGGGCACGCCGGCTCGGCGGGACACGGCCGAAAGAGCGTCTAGCGTGGCGGCCTCGACGGGCCCAGGACAACTTCCGCCGCCGTGAATGGGGGCCAGCCGTCGCCGCCTTCCGCGTCGTCAGGCCCGCCCGGATCTACGACCGCCGGGCGACGTTCGCCTCGAACGCGCTCGCTGCGGGCGTCACCGTCTTCGAGCTTGCCCGCGTGATGGGGACGTCGGTGCGGATGATCGAGCGCCACTACGGGGCGCTATGGACGGCGCCCATGCGGGGATCGCCGGACGGCTGGACGCGATCGAGGCCGCACTCGAGCAAGCCGCGATGGCGTCGCACAACGAGAAGTGACGAACGTCGGTGGAGAGTCGGAGCTTGCTTGGAGCGTGGGGTCCGCGAGACTGATTGCCAGTGAAGGTCATCCGTGATCGGCCGATGAGCGTCGAGCTCGACAAATTTCTCGCGCGGCCGCTCTTTGCCCATCTGGCGACTGCGTCCGAAGACGGGCCCCGCGAGTCACCTGTTTGGTTTCTCTGGGAGAACGAGGCGGTCTGGATCATCGCATCGCGACGGAGCGACACCTTCCCGGGGCGCCTCGAACGCGATCCGCGCTGCGCCATCGGCATCGTCGATTTCGATCGCGACCGTGGTCTCGTTCACCACGTCGGAATGCGGGGGAGGGCGACGATCGAGAAGTTCGATCACGAGAGAGCCCGGCGGATACTGGCCCGCTATCTCGGCTGCAGCGCCGAAACCTGGGACAGCCGCTTTCGGGACGCGCTCACCGATCCCGACAACTTATTCGTCCGTTTTGTTCCCGACACCGTGGTCGCTCGGGACCAGTCGTTTGAGCCAGCGCAGAAGCGGGAGGAGTAGAACCTCGCACGAGGTCATCGCGGTCGCCGTTTAGGGCACTAGTGGGGCACGGGCGCACCGGCCCGAAACCTTCCCGCTGGCCCGAACCTATGTGCTGTGCAGGAATAAACCGAAACGGGAGCGACGGGACTCGAACCCGCGACCTCCGGCGTGACAGGCCGGCACGGCGCAACCGGCTACGACCGGCTACGACCGGGAATTACCGGCTACAGCAGGGATTTCCTCACGGAGCGAACCGGTTCTGACCGGCTGCGACCGGCTAGCACCCGGCACAGCCTGTGTGGAAGGTGTGTGGTCGGTGTGGTGCCTAGTTCGACAACGGGCCGCCCACGGCAGCTTCGATGACATGACGAGC
>JBKPFP010000204.1:0-14155 GCA_046744435.1 Actinomycetota bacterium
GCGCCCGCTATGCGGAGCGACACAATCCGTCGTGTTCGGCGTCGACGCGTTCGGATAGGACTGCGTGTAGCCGGTCGGCACCGTCTCGCACGCCGTGTAGCTGCCTGGCGGCGCGCTGAAGCTGTACGTGCCGTCGGCCGCCGTGGTCGTGTGCAGATGGACCGCATTGCCGAGTCCGTCGGTACCGACGAGGTGGATCTCGACGCCGCCGAGGCCGGGCTCACCGGCTTCTCGAGCTGCACCGTCAGCGTCGGTGTCGACGAACTTCGTTCCGGACTTCGTTCCGTTCTGGAAGTTGCCGAAGTCGTTACCCGAGTCGGTCGAGTTGGAGGTCAGAGTCACGACCCAGCCGCGCCCGCTATGCGGAGCGACACAATCCGTCGTGTTCGGCGTCGACGCGTTCGGATAGGACTGCGTGTAGCCGGTCGGCACCGTCTCGCACGCCGTGTAGCTGCCTGGCGGCGCGCTGATGCTGTACGTGCCGTCGGCCGCCGTGGTCGTGTGCAGATGGACCGCATTGCCGAGTCCGTCGGTACCGACGAGGTGGATCTCGACGCCGCCGAGGCCGGGCTCGCCCGCCTCCCGAGCTGCGCCGTCGCCGTCGAGGTCGACGAACTTCGTTCCGGACTTCGTCCCGTTCTGGAAGTTGCCGAAGTCGTTGCCGGGCTGATTGGCTCCGGCCATGGTGAACGCGTACCCGTTCGGGCCCAGCGTGGTATCGCCCGACTCCGACGTGCAGTCCGCCAGCTCGTCTGAGCCAGCGTTCGGCAACGACTGGTGCCAGCTGGCCTGCAGGACCTCGCAGACGATGTAGTCGCCGTTCGAGAGGGACTCGAACTTGTACGAGCCCACGACACCGTCGATGGTGGAAGTCGTCGTGGTCTGGTCGGCGACCGCCTCAGAGGCCTGCAGGATGCCGTCGCCGTTGTCGTCGCTGTAGAGGTTGATCACCCAGCCGTTCAGGCCGGGCTCAGCGGGAGGACCGGCGTCCTGGGTGCCGTTACCGTTCAGGTCGTGGAACTTGACGCCGCTCTTGGTGCCGCAGAGCGGGAAGTCCCCGCCTCCGACGTCCTGGATGTCGGCGCCCTCCAGAACATGTGACGAGCGGCTGGTGAAGATGACGTTGGTGAAGCAGGGATCGATTCCGAAGGCCGTGAGATCGATGCTGGCCTCGGCGAAGTCCCGGGGAGCGATTAGGTCCTCCGCGTCGGTCAGGCCGTTAGCCAGCCGGCACGTGTTGGACCCGTTGTCCGCCGTCGGGTCGCAGACGGGGATGTTCCAGGGAGGAGCCTCGACGTCGTTGGCGTTGTTCGTAGCGAGCAGGGACAGACCCTGCGGCTGATCGTCGGGGCAGCCCTCCAGGGCTCCCGCCAGCGTGAAGATCGCGTCGCCGTCGGGCTGGAAGCCGGTGACGGTGAACAGCTCGAGCGCCACCGGCTCGTTGGCGCTGCCGGGGACGGTGAACGAGACGAGCATGTCGCCCACCACGCGGTTGAAGTCGAGATTGAAGATGTCGCCGTCAGCTTGCTTGAGCAGGTCGAAGTTCGTCGGCGCCGTCTCATTGAACTCGAAGCCCCAGAAATGGGAGCCCTCGTTGTCACCGACGTGGCCTGCCAGGTGGAGGACGACGTCGTCGGCGTCGCTGTCTTCGTCGCACGGTGAGTCCACTGTCGAGGCGTGGACGTACGCGTGCGAGAAGTCGTTCTTCGGCCGCACGTTGCCGGGCTTGACCGGCCAGACGTCGTCAGGCGTCTTCCCCGACGGGCTGACGATGTTCTGTTCGGGTTCGATCGTCCTGAACCGCGAATCGGAGTTCCCGTCACAGATCAGGGTCGACGGCTCGAGGTTCTTGTCGATGTCCGAGTCGTAGCAATCAGTAGCCGCCGTGTGGGGTAAGCCCGCGCTCGGCTCGAAGACGCCCTCGCCCGAGGCGGGCGGGGGATTCGTCTTCTCTGCCCAGTCGTCCCCGGGCGGGGTGTTGTTGCCTGCGTAGAGCGCGCGCTCCACCGGCGACTCGTTGGCATCGATCTCGAAGCCGCCGATGTTCACCGCGGAGGCGAGATTGATGCCCACGAGGAACGCAGCGAGTGTCAGCCCGATTGCGCCGAGCTGGACGCGGCGACTCCGGCGCCCCCTGGACGCGGAGTCGCCTTCGTGAGGCGCGCGCGTAAACCTCCGTTTCAACATGTAGCCGTTCCTTTCGTTCGTAAGTGAAAGATCAAGGCGAGGCGTCCGCCGTCTGCCGGCACGCCTCGATGTGTTGAGTTCTTCCTCCCTTCCCCCGTCTGCCGCGCTGTCGCTGCACTTGCGCAGCGTGCGACGTGCGGGCCCCATTGAAATCTCTCCTGGGGATCAGGGTACGACTCTTGACAGGCCGCGCAAAGACGGCATTCGCACCATCACCGCCTCCTGTATTCACCCCATCGAAACGACGGTTCCCTTGAATAACTCCTGCAGATGCACTACAAGATGGCGCGGGGGGCTTCTGCAACGGAAAGCGGGCATTCGGTGAGTTCCATCCTCGTTGTCGACAACGACCCCGGCGAAAGCGAGAACATCTGTCGGCTGCTGGCTGACGCTGGCTTCGAGACCTCTCGGGTCGCCTCGGGAGAGGAGGCCTTGGTCTTTGCGCACCGAGGGCGGCCACAGCTCGTCGTTCTCGAAGTCAGCTTGCCGGGCGTCTCGGGCTATGAGGTGCTCCGCAAGCTGCGAGAACAGTTCGGCGAGCGACTTCCCGTCATCTTGATCTCTGGAGACAGAGCCGATCCGCTCGATCGGGTGGCCGGACTGCTGCTCGGCGCCGACGACTACTTGGGGAAGCCGTTCGCCCCTGACGAGCTGACCGCGCGTGCGCGTCGACTGCTCGTCCGCTCGTCCGTAGAGGCGGAGATCCCCGAAACGGACGAGCCAAAGCTCACAAGGCGCGAGGGAGACGTTCTGCGGCTGCTCGCGCAGGGGCTCGACCAGCCCGCGATCGCGAAGGAGCTCGTGATCAGCCCCAAGACGGTCTCGTCCCACATCCAGCACATCCTCGGCAAGCTCGGAGTGCACAGCCGGGCGCAGGCGGTGGCGGCTGCGCACCGCGGCGGATACCTCGGGGGCGCGTCGGCCTGACGACTCAGGCGGAGGGGCTCGCCACGGTAGACGACCGTACGACGAAATGCAGGGAAGCAAAGAGAGACGCCGCTTGCACCGTGGGCGAGCCATGAAGGGCCGATGGTCGAACCTGCCAGCCCAGTCGGGCCAACGAACCCCCACCAGGGCGCCGCGGGTGCCTGCTCCGGCGCTCGAGTGCTCGCACGGCGGCCCAGCCAGCGAGTGCCCGTGGAGGCATCGAATCGGCGGCTCCGAAGAGCGAGCGTCGCTAAGGAGCAAAATGGGCCCGCCTGGACTCGAACCAGGGACCAACGGATTATGAGTCCGCTGCTCTGACCAGCTGAGCTACGGGCCCGGAGGAATCGAGCCTAGCCGAGACTGGCGTCGGTCGCGGCTTGGCCGGGTCCGGCTCACTGCCGCACGGCCTCTGAGCGAACTCGGGGCGAAGTCGTCATGGCTCGGCGGAGCCGAGCCGGACGTCGCCGCGCTGGTGCGTTGCTCTGACCAGCCGAGCTACGGGCGCCGACCCCGCGAGAGTAGCGCGCGACCCGGTTCAGTACAGGTGCGAGCGCAAAGAAGCGCCGCTAGGATGGCGCCTCGGTGAAGGTCTTCCAGCACGAGAGGCGTCTCAGGACGGCCGGGGGGCTCTCGGTGCGGGACATCACCGATGACGTGACCGAGGCCGTGCGCGAGAGCGGCGTGCGCGATGGGATCGTCTGCGTCTATTCGCCGCACACAACGTGCTGCGTGCGCGTGAACGAGTTCGAGGACGGGTTCCTCGAGGACTTCGCCGGCCTGCTGCGCCGGCTCGTGCCGAGCGAGGACTACTACGCCCACGACGACTGGGGTCGCCGCACCGAGAACGTCTGCGAGGAGGACATGCAGACCGGGAACGGCCACGCGCACTGCATGTCGATGCTGCTCGGCTCGGCGGGCGAGGCGATCCCGATCCGGAACGGCGAGCTCTGCCTCGGCACCTGGCAGCGCGTGCTCTTCCTCGAGCTCGACCGCGAGCGCGAGCGGCGCTGGCTCGTCCAGGTCGTCGGAACCTAGGTCCGCGCCCCGGGCCGCGGACTCGGCGAAAGTGCTGCGCACTGTCGCCGACTAAGAGCTCACTTCGTTTGAATGCGGACGCCCTGACGCAAGCTGTGTGGTTGTCTCGACTGGATTAACCGCCGGGCTCGTCCTTAGAGGGACTGAACGCCTACGTCTCGGCGTGTCCTGCGGCTCTTGTAGGCGGTGACTCGACTTCAGCGCGAACCAGATCGCCCTCCGCGTCGAGCTCGAACACGAAGAAGTCGCGCCCGCCCAGCAGGGGCACCGCGACGTTGAACACCGGCACCGGGCCGGCGAAGCCCTCGAACGTGCCGGCGTGGCCGTGGCCGTGCACGACGAGGTGCGGCCGGTGCTCGAGGATCGGGGCCGCGAGCCGGTCGCTGCCGAGAAACGCCCAGATCGTCTGGCGCTCGCCCTCGAGGGTCGTCGTGGTCGGCGAGTAGTGGAGCAGGACGATGCGCACCGGGCAGTCCTCGACCTCGCGCAGGCCGCGGTCGAGCGCCTCCACCTCTTGCGTCGTCTCCGCGTAGATCTCTCGCAGGAGCGGCTCGCCGAAGTCCGTCAGCTCGGAGTCCGGAAACCCGCCGACGAACCCCTTCGTGCCGACGATCCCGACTCCCACGCCACGGACGTCACAGACCGCCGAGCTCCGCTCCAGCACGAACACTCCGCCGGCCGTGACCGCGGCGGTGACCTCGAGCGCCCGATTGGCGTGCCAGTCGTGGTTGCCGAGCACCGCGTAGATCGGCACCTCCAGCCCGCGCGTGAGCTCGGCCAGCACGGCGGCTTCCTCGGGCTCACCGTGGGTCGTCAGGTCGCCCGCGAGGAGCACGAGGTCGGCCTCGTCCTGTACCCGCTCGAAGGCGTTCCTGAGGTGCTCCCGATTCTCTTCGCTGCAGTGAATGTCGCCGGCCGCGGCGACGCGGACGGTTTCAGTCGGGCCCGCCACGAGCATCATCATTCCCGATCGTGGCGAAGTTCGAGGATCTCGTCGAGACCTTGCGCAGGACGGCTCTGATCCTGCAGGAGGCGGACGTGCCGTTCGTGCTCGGCGGCGGCCTCGCGTCCTGGGCGCGCGGCGGGCCGGAGACGGAGCACGACCTCGACCTGATGGTGAAGCCCGAGGACGCAGAGCGCGCGCTCGAGGCCTTTGCCGCCGCCGGGCTAGAAACCGAGAAGCCGCCCGAGCAGTGGCTCTACAAGGCCTGGGACGGCGAGGTGCTGATCGACATCATCTTCGCGCCGAAGGGCGGCCCCGTCGACGACGGGATCTTCGGGCGCGCGGAGCCGCTGGAAGTCGCAGCCGTGGGCATGGAGGTCATGGCCCTCGAGGACGTGATGGTCACGAAGCTGCTCGCCCTCGGCGAGCACGAGCTCGATTACGAGAACGTGCTCGAGATCGCGCGCTCACTCCGGGAGCAGATCGACTGGGGCGACGTGCGGTTGCGGACCGCGGAGTCGCCGTATGCGCGAGCCTTCTTCTGCCTCGTCGAGGAGCTCGGCCTGCTCGAACGGGCTAGCGGAAGAGCACGAGCAACGAGTTGAAGACGTTCGCGTTCGGCGGCACCTGCGTCGGAGCGCGCGTAATCCTGAACCCCTGGCAGGTCTGGAAGTCGTTCGCCGGCTGTTGCGGGCCGAACCATGTCTTCGGCTGAGTCGTCTTGTTCGACACGTCGTCGATGACCGCCCAGGTGCCCTGAAAGGCGTCGACGGTGACGGCCGTCACGCAGCCCGTGAGCACGATCGAGCCCAGCGCGAGGTTCCGCGCGTCGCGAACTTGCTTCTGCAGGGTCTTCACTTGAGCCTTCAGGACCTTGACGTCACGAAGCAGCTTGCGCTCCGTGGGAGTTGCGGCCGGTGCAGGCGCCGCGAGCGCGCACACCGCCGAGAAGACGAGCGGGAGGAGGACGAGCCGCCTCATGAGGACCTCCTGGTCGAAGAACTGGCGCTAGAAGGTCATCCCACGCCGCGCAGCCGCTGTCAAGAGGCGGCGCGGCTCTCCCGCTCGACACGAGGCTCCGAGACCGAGACCGCCTCGACCACCCCGAACTTTCCGCGCGGGTAGCCGCGAAGCAGCTTGCGGGCGTAGAGCCGCTCGTCGGCGGCTCGGTAGAGCGAAAGGGCGTTCGTTCCGTCGCGCGGCGACGACGCCCAGCCGAAGGTGATCCGGCAGCCCTCGGCGGCGAGCACCGTCTCGAGGCGCTCGGCGAGCGCGGAGGCCTCGTCCACGGTCGGCGCGACGCTGATCACGGCGAACTCGTCGCCCCCCACTCGCGCTACTTCGTCACCGGCGGTGAGCGAGCGCTCGAGGAGGTCGCTGAGCCTCCGCAGGGCATCGTTGCCCTCGGCGTGGCCCAGCTCGTCGTTGATCTCCTTGAGCGAGTCCATGTCGCCGAGCAGCAGCGAGAAGGGTTCGTCGCTGGCCAGCCGTAGGTCGATCGCCTGCTCGAACGCGCGCGTGTTCGGGAGGCCGGTGACGAAATCGCGCTCGGCGAGGATCCGGAGCTCGCTCACCAGCCGGCGGTTGCGGCTCGCGTAGACCCCGAGCAGGACGCCCATCCCGACGAACGTCGCGCCGCGGATGGTAGTGCTCAGCGTGAGGACGTCGGTCGGCGGGATGTGCGGGTTGAGGAGGATCCCGACCACGTAGAAGCCAGTGGCGAAGATGCCGCCGACCGCGCCGAGGACCGGGCCGCTCGCCAGCGCGAGCAGCGCGATCGAGACGTAGTAGAAGTGACCGATGCCGAGACCGGGCCGCTCGAAGAGCAGGAACAGCGCGAAGACCGGAACGTAACTCGCGCAGGCGAGCGCTCCGAGCAGGCGTCGGCTGTGGATGGCCGCATTCATCCTCTCCGAGCCTCGTCGACCCGAGGGGAGCTGTCGTCCCTCATCCGAGGGGTTTGCACTCGGCCGCGAGCTGACGCGCGCTTTCGGGTCCGATGCCGTTCGAGGCGCAGCGCTGGCTGCTTCAGGGCGCTGAAGCGCCTGCTCGAAGCCGCCGCCTGACCACAGGCAGCGGCCCGGAGCTCACGCGCGATCTCCCGCACGGCTTCGAGCTGCGGGTCGAGCCCGCGCGGAGGGTTCGCCCGCCAGACGATGATCGTGTCCGGGAACGTGACCTCGGGATCGATACGGCGCTCGACGACCTCGTCGCCGATCTCGATCGTCATCTTGAGCGACGGAACGCCCAGGACGACGCCGAGCCCCTCGGCCACGGCGAGCATCAAGTCGCGGGGATCGGGATTCGTCTCGTGGATGATGTCGAACCGGTATCCCGCCTGGTCGAGCAGCTCGAGGTAGCGGTCGGAGAACCCCGGGTTCGACTCGTGCGGATACGTGACGAGCTTCTCGCCATAGAGGTCGGCGGGAGTCAGGACCTTTTTCGTCGCGAGGGGATGGCCCTTGGCCAGGAACGCCTTGACCGGTTCGCCGGCGAAGAGCGGCTCCCATTCGAGCCCGTCATAGCCGTCGAAGTTGGAGAAGATCCCGAGATCGAGCTCGCCGGACCGGATGCGGTCGACTTGCTCGAGGCTCAGCAGGTGCATCACCTGGGTCTGCAAGGTCACGTCGCGCGCCTTCAGAGCCGTCAGGAACGTCTGCAGCCGCCGGGTCGGCACGTAGGTCACGCAGCCGACCCGTAGGGGCGAGGACTCCCGCTCGGCACGCTGCGTCTCCGTGATCGCGAACGCGAACGCGGAGAGCACCTTGCGCGACTCCTCGGCGAGCACGTGGGCCGCGAACGTCGACCGCACCGTGCGGCTCGTCCGCGTGAAGAGCTCGACGCCGAGTTCCCGTTCGAGCTTGCGGATCGCCTGCGAGAGCGGCGGCTGCGCGATGTGCAAGCGCTCGGCCGCGCGGCCGAAATGAAGCTCCTCGTAGACCGCGAGGAAATAACGCAGCTGCCGAAGGTCGATTCCGGGGGACGGTGCGGCCATCTGCGACTGCCGCCGATGCTACCGACGGTTCCTTGGCCCCGGCGAAGCTGTTGGAGGGCCTCCTGCGGCTCGAAGGCCCTCCAACGGGGGGACGAGACTTGCTCGGGATCGGGGCCAGCTATCGACCGCCACCATCGCGGATACGGCGGCCGCATGTCCAATACGGAAAGGCCTAGGAGCAAGACGCGCAGAGTCTCGATCCCGTCGGCCTTAGACTCGCTGTCCGAGAGGATGGCGAGTCGTCATCTCATCGGCCTCCTCCTCGCCACCGAGGAGGACTGGCCGAGCGCGTTCGAGTCGGTCGTGCGGCGCCTCGGCCCGGTGCGCTGGCACGGGGAGCAGCATGAGCTCGTGACGGAGCGGATCCAGAACGAGCCCTTCGACCTACGCTACCCGCCGCGCTTCTCGCTCGTCATCGACCGGCTCTCCTGGTGGTACGACCTCCCGCGCGAGTGGCTGAAGAAGATCGCGCTCATGGACGACGTCTACCTGCTCAACAACCCCTTCACGTTCCAGGCGATGGAGAAGCACGCGGCCTACTGCGCGATGATGCGGCTCGGCCTGAAGGTGCCGGACACCTGGCTGATCCCGCACCGGCTCCCGCCCGACAACCCGCGCTACGTCCCGATGGCCGAGCGCTACAACCCGCCCTTCGACCTCGAGGAGATCGGCGAGCGCGTCGGCTACCCGCTGTTCATGAAGCCCTTCGACGGCGGCATGTGGGTCGGGGTGACGCGGATCACGAAGCCCGCAGAGCTCCGCTTCGCCTACGAGCACTCGGGCGAGCGGCTGATGCACGTGCAGGCCTCGGTCGAGGACTTCGACGTCTTCACGCGCAGCCTCTCGATCGGCCCGCAGACGCTCGTCGCGCGCTACGACCCGGATGCGCACGGGCACTACCGCTACGTGCTCGAGGACGACTTCCTCGCGCCCGAGCTGCACCGCGAGGTGGAGACGATCAGCCGGCTCGTGAACGCGTTCTTCCGCTGGGAGTTCAACTCGTGCGAGGTGCTCGTGCGGGGCGGCGACGCGCATCCAATCGACTACGCCAACGCCTCGCCGGACATCGCGCTCGTCAGCCTCCACTACCACTTCCCGTGGGCGATCAAGGCTCTCGTCGCCTGGTGCGCGTTCTGCTCGGTGACGCAGCGGCCGATGCGCATCAACCAGTCGACGGCCGACTACTTCGCCGTCGGGGACGACTCCGAGCTTTCGTACGGCGAGCGGCTCGAGCGCTACCGGCAGCTCGCCGACTCGTACTTCCAGGCCGACGAGTTTCGCGAGTTCTGCGCCGAGGCGCTGCCCGATCTCGGCGAAGTGACCCTCGACTACCTCGAGAGCCCCGAGTTCGACGAGTTGACCGTGCGCACGATCACGCAGGAGGTCCTCGAGCCCGACCAGCACGAGACGCTGATCGAGCGCTCGAGGCAGAACGTCGCCGCCTGGGTCGCGGACTACCGAGCGGCCGGCTAATGGCCCGCCGCGTCCGGTCGCTCGAGGCGGCGGCCGCCTGGGTCGACAAGGCCGGCCTGGCGGTCGTGTACTCGAGCGCCGACCTCGTGCTGCCGTCGCTCTGGGAGGCCGTGGGCGGCCCGGACGCCGACTGGGCGATCCGCGACGAGCAGGGGAAGGCCCTCGACTTCACGCCCGAGTTCTCGAAGCTCTGGCGCTGGAAGGACGAGCTGCCCGAACGGCGCCTCGCGTGCTCGGGGCGCCACCTGGGCAGCGGTGCCGCCTCGCTGGTCTCGAAGCGCATGCTCGCGCCGCTCTACGCGCTCACCGGCCGGCCGGGGAAGCCCGAGGACTTCCGCGGCGCCGAGCTCGACCCGATCGAGCGCGAGGTGGCCGAGGCGATCCTCGAGAACGGGCCGTGCAGCGGGCCCGAGGTGCGCCGGCTCGTCGCCGGCGAGAAGCGGAAGGTCGACGCGGCGATGAGGAGGCTACACCGCACGCTCGTGCTCACGAACGCCGGCGTCGTGGAGCAGGAGGCCGGCTGGCCGGCGATCAGGAACGACCTGTTTGCGAGGCGTTGGCGCGCCCAGCTGAGAAGGCTCCCGCCGGCGGAGAAGGCCCGGCGAACGCTCGCCGAGGAGACTCTGCACGCCGCGGGAGAGATCTCTGCGGCCGACCTGGCCGCAGTGCTTCGCTGGCGTCGGGGCCAGGCAACCTCGACGCTCGAGGAGTTGGCCGACCTCGGGTCGGCGAGCGAGCGCGAAGAGGACGGCATCCGGCTCTGGATCGGCGCTTGAGGGCCGACGGGTCCGCGAGTACCGTGCATCCGAGAGCACCGTCCAGTTGACCATCCCCCAGCCCAGCGATCGGCGTACCCTCGCGCGAGGCGCGGCTCTCGTCGCGCTTTACGTCGGGGCGGCGAAGCTCGGCCTGGAGCTCTCGGTCGCCCAGGGTGTCATCACGCCCGTGTGGGCTCCGACGGGCCTGGCACTCGCAGCACTGGTCCTCTGGGGGCGAAGGCTGTGGCCCGCGGTCGCGCTCGGTGCGCTGATCGCGAACACGACCAGCGGTGCCTCGTTTCCCGAGGCCGCGGCCATCTCGGTTGGCAACACGCTCGAAGCCCTGATCGGAGCGACCTTGCTTCTGGCCGTCCGGTTCCGGCCTGCGCTCGACCGCGTGAGCGACGTCCTCGCGCTCGTCTTATTCGCCGCTCTCGTCAGCACGACGGCGAGCGCGACGACCGGCGTCACGACTCTGCTCGTCTCGGGCGACAGCTCCCTAGCGGATTACGGATCGGAGTGGCTGCTCTGGTGGGTCGGCGACGCGATGGGCGACCTCATCGTCGCGCCGCTCATCTTCGTCTGGGCGGCGACTCCGTTGCCCAAGCTCGACCGCGCGAAGGCGATCGAGGCAATCCTCCTCCTCGCCCTCCTCGTCGGCGTCAGTATCCTCGTCTTCCTCGCCGGCTTCTGGCGCTATCCACACCTCGTCTTTCCGCTCCTGGTCTGGGCGACGCTTCGTTTCGGCCAGCGAGGCGCGGTGACGAGCAGCTTCGTCGTCGCCTCGATCGCGATCGCGGGCGCGGTCAACGGCAAGACGCCCCTAGGCGACGGCAGCGCAACGGAGATCGTCCAGATCCTGGAGGGGCTCCTCGCGGGCGTCGTCGTCAGCTTGCTCATCCTGGGAGCCGTGCTCGCCGAGCGAGAAAGCGCGAAGGGCGAGGTTGAGCACGCGCACGGGAGCCTCGCAGAGGCCCAGCAGCTCGCTCATATCGGCAGCTGGGAATGGGACATCAGCTCCGACCGTGTCACCTGGTCGGACGAGCTCTACCGGCTCTGGGGGCTGGCCCCGCAGTCGGTCGAAGTGACGTACGACTGGTACCTCTCCTCCATCCACTCGGACGACCGCGAGACCGCGAGAGCGGCGATTGAGCGCGCCTACGCAAACAAGGCACCGTTCAACTTCGACCACCGCGTGGTTCGGCCCGACGGCAGCATCGCGTGGATCCACGGCCGCGGGAGGGTGGTCGCCGGCCCGTCAGGCGAGCCCGTTCGGATGCTCGGCACTTCGCAGGACATCACCGAGCGCAAGCGGATCGACGAGCTGCGCGACTCGATCCTCTCCACCGTCTCGCACGAACTCCGAACCCCGCTGACATCGATCCTCGGCTTCTCGCTGACGTTGAAGGACAAGGGCGAGCACGTGTCCGCGGCGACGAGAGCGAGGATCGTCGAGCACCTCACCGAGCAGGCTCTCAAGCTCGACCGCCTGCTTTCCGACCTCCTCGATCTCGATCGACTCCGGCGCGGGTTCGTCGGGCCGACGTTCAGGAAGACTGACGTCGCGCGACTCGTGGCACGGGTCGCTGCCGAGCACCCCAACGGCTCGCATCCCATCCGGGTCAGGACCGAGCCGATCGAGGCCGAGGTGGACGCCCCGAAGGTGGAACGCATCGTCGAGAATCTGATTACGAATGCCATCAAGCACACACCGCCGGGGACCGAGATCTCGGTCCGCGTGGAGCGTCGAGATGGTGACGTCCTGATCGCGGTCGACGACACGGGTCCCGGAGTGGACGCCAGAGACCGCGAGGCGATCTTCGAGCTCTTCAACCGCGGTGAGGCGGCGTTCGCGCACGTCCCGGGCATGGGCATCGGGCTCTCGCTCGTGACACAGTTCACCGCACTCCACGGCGGCAGCGTCTGGATCGAAGACAACCCCGCCGGCGGCGCGTCGTTCTGCGTTCTCCTGCCGAGGACGAGGGCCTAGGTTGGCCGGGTCGTCCTGTAAGAGCGAGCGTGGCGCGCCGCGTCGCGGTCCCGCCCCCGCGTTCGACACTTTCTGCGCCGACCCCGTTCGCTTCCTGGTCACGCCCGAGCAACACGATCCCGAGCGCGAGCGAGTCGTCGCCGGAAACGGTGTCTACAGCGTCATCGCGATCGAGCCCCAACCGCTCGCTGCGGCTTAGTCAGTCTCGAGGCGCGCGCGCTCGACGAGCTTCGCGGGCGCGATCTCCGCGTACGCGTCCTCGGCGATGCCCGCGAGCTCGCCCCAGTCGAGGCCGCGGTCGAGCCGGACGCCGAGCCAGCCGCGATAGCCGACGTACGGCGGGACGAAGTACTTGTCCGGGTCGGCCTCGACGAGCATCGCCTGCATGCCGTCCGCGGCCGCGCACCAGATCGCGAAGCGGCCGTCGCCGTGGTGGTCCGTGAGCACCATCAGGAACGCGCGCTTCTCGCGGACGAAGAAGGTCGGCGCGCCGTGGCTCAGACGCTCGCTCGTCTCGGGCAGGCCGAGGCAGATCTCTCGCAGCCGCCGCAGCGTCCGCTCACGCTCATGGGCCCTGACCATGCCGCCATCGTCGCACAGCACCGCCGTAAGCTTGCGAGCCGTGGAGCCGGGAATCTCGCTCGAGGAGCTGCAGCTCGCCACGCGCAACCACGGCCTGCCGCTCGAGGCGCTCAGGTACGACGTCACGCCGGTCGGCCTGCATTACCTGCTCGTCCACTACGACATCCCGGTCGTGGACGCCGAGGCCTGGCGGCTCCGGATCGGCGGCCGCGTGCGCGCTGAGCTCGAGCTCTCCCTCGAGGAGTTGCGTGCCCGCCCTGTCGTACGCGAGCCGGTGACGATGGAGTGCGCCGGCAACGGTCGCGCGCAGCTCGCGCCGAGGCCGTTCAGCCAGCCGTGGCTGCTCGAGGCGGTCGGCACCGGCGAGTGGGGCGGCACGCCGCTGCGCTCGCTCCTCGAGGAGGCCGGGCTCGCCGACGACGCAGTCGAGGTCCTGTTCACGGGGCTCGACCGCGGGACCGAGGCCGGCGTCGAGCAGAGCTACGAGCGGAGCCTGCCGCTCGACGAGGCGCTCCGCGACGAGGTGCTCCTCGCCTACGAGCTGAACGGCCGGCCGCTCCCGCCTCAGCACGGCTTTCCGCTTCGTCTCGTCGTCCCCGGCTGGTACGGAATGACGAACGTGAAGTGGCTCGACCGGATCACCGTCCTCGACCAGCCGTTCGACGGGTACCAGCAGCAGCAGGCGTACCGGATGCGGCAGGAAGAGGGCGAGGACGGCGAGCTCGTGACGCGCATGGAGGTGCGCGCGCTGATGGTGCCGCCGGGGATTCCCGACTTCCACACCAGGGAGCGCTTCGTGACGGAGACGCTGGTGACGATCGAGGGCAGGGCCTGGTCGGGCTGGGGGCCGATCGCCGCGGTCGACGTCAGCACCGACGGCGGAAGGACCTGGGGCCCGGCACGCGTGGCGGCCGCCCCGAGCCCGTGGGCGTGGACCGCCTGGAGCTTCCGGTGGGAGCCGACCGAGCCCGGTCGTCACGAGCTCTGCTGCCGGGCGCGGGACGAGTCGGGGAACGAGCAGCCGCTCGAGCCGCCCTGGAGCCTCGGTGGCTACGCCAACAACGCTGTCCAGCGAGTCCCGGTCACGGTTCGCTCGTAGCGGGCTCCGACTCGACGATCCAGATCTGCCCGTCGCCGCACTCGACGGCCCGGGAGCCATCGCCCGGATCGGTCAGGCTCGTCCGCAGCAGCTTGACACGCTCGCCGTCCAGCTCCGCGATCGGCCCCTCGACCGAGCAGAGGCCGAACGTGACGTGCCAGGCGCG
>JBKPFP010000460.1:0-19328 GCA_046744435.1 Actinomycetota bacterium
GTGGCCGGGGCCGACCCGCTTGCGGTCCGGCTCCTGCTCTCGCGGCTGCGGGTCCCGGACGAGAGCATCGACGTGCTCGGCTTCCTCTCGCAGGACGAACTGACCGCCGAGCTGCTCTCGGCGAAGGCCCTCGTCGCTCCGTCGCTGGGCGGGGAGAGCTTCGGGATGGTCCTGACGCGCGCGTTCGCGTGCGCGACGCCGGTCGTCGCGTCGGACATCCCCGGCTACCGGGGCGTGATGCGGCCGGAGGCGGGATTGCTCGTGCCGCCGGGGCAGTCCGGTGCTCTGGCCGCGGCCGTCTCCGCTCTCGTCGCGGACGAGCCGCGCCGCGAGGCACTCGGACGCGGTGCACGGGCGCTTGCCGTCGAGCACTACTCCTGGGACGACATCGCGCTCAAGCTGACCGCGGTGTACGAGCGCCTGACGGGCCGAGTGGAGGAGGCGGCGGCATGAGGCCGCGGGTGACGTGGTGGCGGCTCGCGCTCGTCCTGCCGGTCCTCGCCGTCGCGATCGCGCTCCTCGTGTGGCGCGGGCCCGATTGGGGCGCGGTCGCGAACGCGTTTCGTTTCGTGACCTGGAACTGGGTCGTCGCGGCGATCGGGCTGAACCTGCTCTCGGTCGTGGCCCGCGCCCTGGCGTGGAATCAGGTCATCGAGCAGGCGGTGGCGCCGCCGCGGCCACGCTTTCGCTACGTCTTCTCCGCCTTCTCCGTCGGCCTGTTCGCGAACGCGGTCCTGCCCGGCCGGATCGGCGAGCTGGCACGGGTTGCCGTGCTCACGCGGAGAATGGAGTCACGGCGCGACGCCTGGCCGACGCTCGTCGGCACCGTCTTCGCTCACCGGGTCTTCGACCTCTTCCCGGTGCTGTTGCTGGTCATCTACGTGCTGCTGACCGCGAACATCCCCCACTGGGCGCTCACGGGTCTGCTCGTCGTCCTCGCGGCCGGCTTTGCGCTCTTCGCCTTCGCCGTCGCCGGGGCACGGCGCCGCAGGGAGTCCGTGGTCGACGACGTCGGGCAGTTCCGTCGGCTCGTGACCCTCGCCAGGTACGGCCTCGGTGTGATGCACGAGCCCGTGGCGGCGGCAGCGGCCTCGTTCCTCCAGACCGTCGGCTGGGGCTGTCAGCTACTCGCAGTGCTCGCGACCATGCGCGCCTTCGGTATCGACGCGCCGCTGGACGCTGCGGCCCTCGTTCTGCTGCTGATGAACATCGCCACGCTCTTCCCGCTCTGGCCCGGCAACTTCGGCCTCGTGCAGGCTGCGATCGCATTGCCTCTCGTCTCGTACGGCGTTCCCTATGCGAAAGGCTTCGCGTTCGGGATCGGCCTGCAGGCGATCGAGATGTCGGTCGGAGTCGGCCTCGGCCTCATGTTCCTCGCCCGCGAGGGCCTCTCCTACGCGATGCTGAAGCGCATGCCGGGGGCCGACCAGGCGGAGGCTGTGGACGAAGTCGCCGAGGCGGAACCGACGCAGAAACGCCATCGTGCCCGCTCTCGCGTCCCCGGCTAGCCTCAAGGGCGTCCTCACCGCGGTCGAGGCGGCGATGGCGCTCGCCGCGGGCCTGCGCAGCGGCGGAGTCGACGCCGAGGAGTTGCCCGTAGCGGATGGGGGAGAGGGCACCGCCGAGGTGATCGCGGCGGCGCGCGGTGGGGCGTGGCGCGGGGCGGCCGCCTCCGACGCGCTCGGGCGGACCGTCGAGGCGCGCTATCTCGTCCTGGAGGACGGAGGCGCGGTCGTCGAGGCAGCCGAGGCGATCGGGCTGCGCCGGCTCACCCCGGAGGAGCAGGATCCTCTTCGCGCGTCGAGCCGTGGGCTGGGGGAGCTGCTCCTCGCCGCGGCCGAGAACGCCTCGGGGGAGCTGCTGGTCGGTCTCGGCGACACGGCCACCGTCGACGGCGGCGTCGGTCTGCTGGAGGTCGTCGGCGACCGCCTCAGCGGGCGCAAGCTCAGAGCTGCCTGTGACGTTCGCAACCCGCTCCTCGGCCCGCGCGGCGCGGCCCGCGCGTTCGGACCGCAGAAGGGGGCGACGCCCGAGATGGTCGAAGAGCTTGAGCGCCGCCTGGCGGCGCTGGAAGAGCTGCGACCGTTCGCCGAGCTCCCCGGTGCGGGCGCGGCCGGCGGTCTCGGCGCGGCGCTGGCCGCCCTCGGCGCCGACCTCGTCGCGGGCGCGGAGCTGATCCTCGACCTCGTCGCGTTTCGCGCGCAACTGCCCGGTGCGGCGCTGGTCGTCACTGGCGAGGGCACCGTCGACCGCTCGACGCTCGAGGGCAAGGCGCCGGGCGAGGTGCTCCGGGTCTGCCGCGAGCAGGGCGTGCGCTGCGCCCTCTTCGGAGGGCGGGTCGTCGAAGCCCCTGCGGGCGTCGAGGTGCACAAGCTCGAGGGCGGGCCCGGCCACGCCGCCGACGACCTCGTCGCGCTGGGCGAGCGTCTAGCCCGTGCGCTGCTCGGCGTCGCGTAGCCGCTGAGCCATTTGCTGGAGCAGCTTCCACGCCAGGCTCGCGTTCTGCTCGATCAGCGGGCGGAACTCCCACGAGGTGATGCCGTACGTGTGCAGGTCGCTCTTGGCGGTCACCGTCGCCGTCCGCGCGCCGTCGTCGATCAGCGCGACCTCGCCGAAGTGGTCGCCCGGCCCGAGCGTCGCACGCTCCTCGCCGCCGACGCTGACGCTCGCCTCGCCGTCCTCGATGACGAAGAAGCCGATCCCGGTCTGGCCTTCGTGCGCGATCGTGTCGCCGGCCTTGAAGCTGCGTTCCTTCATCGAGCTCGTGAGGCCCTGCATCTCCTTCTTGTCGAGCTCGGAGAACAGGGGGACTCGCCGGATCAGCTCTTCGGGCGCTGCCACGGCGGAGATTCTATGCAGCAGCCGGGCGGGAGTGAAGGGCGGCTATCCGGGTTTGACCGCTTCCACCCGCTTGGCGAGCTCCTCGATGCGGCCCTCAGCCGCGTCGAGCTTCGACGAGCAGACCCGGTAGAGCTCCTCGCCGCGCTCCCAGAGCTGAATCGCCTCGTCCAGGCTCGCCTTGCCGCTCTCGAGGCGCTCGACGATCTGCTCTAGCTCGCGCTGGGCTTCCTCGAAGCTCGGCTCCTGCGCGGCACTCACCGTGTGTCCTCGACGCGGGCGCCGAAGCCGCCGCGGCCCAGCTCGACGTCGACCCGGTCGCCGGCCGCGACCGCGTCGGCCGTGCGCACGATCGCTCCGGATGCCCGAACGATCGCGTAGCCGCGCTCGAGCGTCGCGCGGGGTGAGAGGGCACGCAGCCTTCCCGCCACCTGCTCGAGGCGGGCGCGTTGCCGTTCGAGCGCGAGCAGCGGGGCGCGGCGGAGCCGTTCGTGTCTCAGCTCCAGCGTGCTGCGCTCGCGCTCGAGCGCGCGCCGCGCTCCGGCAGCGAGGGTGGCTCGCGAGCGGGCGAGGTGCTCGGTAAGCGCGCGGAGGTCGGGCACGACGAGGCGGGCTGCGGCGGTTGGCGTCGACGCGCGCACGTCCGCGGCGAGATCCGTGAGCGGGGTGTCCTGCTCGTGCCCGACCGCCGAGACGATCGGGACCGGGCAGGCCGCGACGGCGCGCACGAGCCGCTCGTCGCTGAACGGCAGGAGATCCTCGAACGAGCCGCCGCCGCGGGCGAGTACAACGACGTCGATTTCGGGAGCGGCAGAGAGCTCCTCGAGCGCCTCGACGAGCGCGCCCGACGCGCGAGGGCCCTGGACGTAGGTCTCCGCCACGAGCAGCCGCGCCGGAGGAAAGCGCGCGGTGATCGCCGTGATGACGTCGCGCTTCGCGGCCGCGTCGTTACCGGTGAGGAGGCCGATGCGCCGCGGGATGCGCGGGAGCGGGCGCTTGCGCTCGGGCGCGAAGAGGCCCTCGTCCGCGAGCTGGCGCTTGAGTCGCTCGAGCGCGGCGAGGTGGTCTCCGAGCCCGAAGCGCTCGATCGAGAGTGCTCGCAGGCGGAAGTCGCCGCGCGGCTCGAAGAGCTCGGGGCGGCCGTAGACGTGGACTCGCTCGCCGTCCGCCAGCTCGAGGCGCAAGGCGTCGAACTGTCCGCGCGGCATCGTGACCGCGAGGGAAGCGGCGTCCTGGGGGTCCTTGAGCGTGAAGAAGACGCTCTGCCAGCGCTGCTGGCGGCGCAGCTCGGTGACCTCGCCTTCGACCCAGACGGTGGGCAGGCGCGCGAGCCAGCTGCCGACACCGCGGTTGAACGCGGAGACGCTATAGACGCTCCGGTCGCCGTACTCGATCGCCTGGATCTTCATCGCCTTGATGCTACGCGGTTGGTGGGCGTCTTCCGGGGCGGCGAGGAGCTTGCCGGTCGGTCCCGAGCCGATTGGCACGAAACTGGCGCAGATCAGTGCGAGTTCGGCGCGCTCGAGGCCGGTACGCTCTCGGCGGGTGGCGGGCGGATTCCACCCCACCCTGGGCGGGGAGTTTGGATGAACCGCCTCTAGAGGAGAATCTCGGCTGCCGTCTTTGGCGCGCAGCCCTGGTTGACGAGCTCGACGGCGAGGTGGAGGTCGGCCTCGCTCTGCGCGAGCCGTTCCGCGAGTGGAAGCGGATAGCCGGCCTCCATCAGGATGTGAAGTCGCCAACTCGCGACGCGATCGCGCTCGCTCTGGTACTCGGCGATCTGGGTCATGTCGCTCATCGTCATCGGCTTTTCGTCCTTCGCAGGACGAACCCTGCCCGGATTTGCCCGCGTCTCAAACCTGGAAGCCGGCGCTACGAGAGGCCGCGGAGCGAGGTGAGGCGCTCCTCCGCGCGCGCGAGCGCGTCGTCGATCCGGCGCGAGAGATCCTGGAGCCGCGCCTCGAGCACGCCGCGTTCCGCCTCCTCGTCCTCGGCGAGGCCGGCGAGCCGCTCCCGGAAGTCCGTCTCCACCTCGGACAGCCGCCGCTCGGTCGTCGCCACGAACTCCTCGCGCTGCCGCTCGAGGGCGGCCGCGACCTGGCTGAGCTTCTTCTCGAGCCGGAGCGCGCCCGTGTCCCCGAGCTGGGCGAGGCGCTCCGCGAGCAGCGACTCGCCCTCGCGCGCGAACATCTGCACCGAGCGGTCGAGCTCGCGCGACAGCCGGCGGGCCGCTTCCTCGCGTGCTGCCTTCACCGCGTGGTCGAACTGCTGCGCCGCCGCGTCCGCGAAGCGATCGCGCGCCCGGTCGAGCGCGCGTTCGAGCTGCTCGACCTGGCGCCGCTCGATGTCGGCGAAGGTGGCCTGAATCCGTCGCGACGCATCGGCCTGCTCGCGCTCGATTCGCGCAGCCAGGTCGCGCTCCCGCACCTGCAGGCGCTCGTCGACTTCGCGCAGCGCCCGCCGCCGTTCCGCCGCGTGCGACTCGAGCTCGGCATCGGCGTCGCTCGCCGCCTGCTGGGCCGTCTTCGCCTGCTCCTCGCGGAGCCGCAGGATCGCCGCCCGCTGTTCCTCCTCGGCGGCCTCGAGCCGCTCGCTCTCGCCCGCGATCTTAGCCTCGACCAACGTGATCGCCTCGCGCTGGCGGCGGGCGAGATCGGCGAGCTGTCCGCTCAGGCTCTGCTGCGCGCGCTCGAGGTCGGCGCTCCAGCCGCTGAGCCGCTGCTCGACCTGCCGCTGGACGGTTGCGAGGACGTCGGCCAGCTCGGTGCGGGCGCGCTCCTCGCTTTCCCCGGCGAGGCGGCGCCGCTCGTCGGTGAGCCTCCGCTCCTCGTCGGCGTAGGAGGACAGTGAGTCGGCTCGCGCGCGGGCCAGGGTCAGCTCGAGGTCCGACGCGCGCTGCCGCAACTCGCGCTCGACGACCAAGTCGACCTCCCCTCGCAGCCGGTCGAGGTCGGAGTCGATCGCTCGGCTCTTGACGAGCCCCCGGCGTAGCCCGACGGCGCCGAGGGAGGCCAGCAGGCAGGCAACGAGACCTCCGGCGGCCACGGCGAGCTCGCTACTCGGATCGAGCGCGAACGCCACCCATGCAGCCGCCGCGGCCGTGGCTAGGAGCGCCGATACGCCGTGCAGGAACCGCACACGCACGCCCGTGAACGCCGCGGCGGCCAGGGCCGCCAACGCGGCGAGGACGCCTGCTGCGAAGACGAGCTCGAAGACGGTCTCGACTGTCACCTCGAGCATCGTAGAGCCCCGGGCTCAGAGCAGCCGCAAAACGAGGAGCGACGCGGCCAGGGCGACCACGGCGACGGTCATCGCCCGCAACGCGCCCTCGGGCGCCGCCGTGAGGCTCTGCGCTGTCAGCTCCTCGCGCGAGCCGTCGCGCAGCTCGACCGTGCCCGCGACGGAGGCCACCCGGCGACGAACCTTCCGCACCGGCGTCGACAGCCGGCGCTGCGCGAGGCTGAGGAACGCCGCGAACCCCGCCGCCAGCAGCGCCTCGACGCTCAGGCGCTCGGCGCACACGAGGTAGCCCGCAAGGAGCGGAAAGGCTCCCCACGCGAGCGCGAACCACAGATCGGAGTGAAAGCGCCCCCCGAACAGCTCGAGGTTGTACGCGCAGACGATGAACCCGCCGAACGCGACGAGCGGCAGCAGCCAGAGCGTGTACGCGACCGCGGAGACGACGCCGATCGCGACCGCTCCCCCGATCGAGAGCACAGCGAGCCAGACGAGGACGCGGCTCCCGATCCGCGTCTGGAGCGGACGCCCGTTCAGCTCGTCGAGCGCGTGGGCGCCGATCCCGACGGCGAGGAAGAAGGCGGCGACGGCGGCGACGATCCGCAGTGGCTCCGGGTCGGGGGCGAGGCAGGCCCCAATCGCCACGTACGACAGGTGCCAGAGCGTGTAGGGCGGGTGCAGAAGCGTCACGTAGTCGCGCCAGCCGCCGGGCGCGAGCGCGTAGAACGCCGGGCGCGTCGCCGTGCTCAGCGCTTTCGCCCCCAGATCACGATCCCGCCTCCGAGGCTGAGCCTGCGCCCGCGCACCTCGTCGATGCCGGCCCCGCTCCACAGATCGAGCTGACGCTCGAGCGGGTACCGGGCGTAGAAGTCGCGAATGCTCGAGCCGAGGAACGCGCCCACCTCACCCCAACCACGACCTAGCAAGCGGCCCGCCGCGGGCAGCCCCAAGCGCACGTAGAGCTCCCAGAGCCCTCGCCACAGGAGCCCCTGCGGCACGGCGAACTCGAGCGCGGCGACGGTCCCGCCGGGACGGACGACCCGGGCCAGCTCGGCCAGGGTCTGCCCAGGCTGCTCGACGTAGCGCAGGAGGTACGTGAACGTGAGCGCGTCGAACGAGGCGTCGTCGAACGGCAGCCGCTCGGCGGTCCCCTCGACGAGGCGGATCTGGTCGGCGAGGCCGGCCGTCGCGATCCGCTGCCGCCCGGCGGCGAGCATCTCGGGGCTCTGATCGAGCCCGACCACGTCACAGCGGTACGTGCGCGCGAGCTCGATCGCGACCGCGGCTGTCCCGGCCGCGACGTCGAGGATGCGGTCGCCGGGGTTTGCGCCGATCCGCGAGACGAGAAAGCGCCGCCAGCGCGGGTCCTGTCCGAGCGAGAGCAGGCGCGCGTAGCGGTCGTAGGTCGGCCCGAGCGGCGCGAAGAGCTCGCGCGCGAGCGTCTCTCGCTCGGTCACGGCTTCGCCCATGAGCGCGAGTCTAAGCTTGAGCCCGTGGCGCTTCGGGACGACCTCGACCGCGTCGCACGCGCCGCGGCGGCGCTGGCCGGGCCCGGAGAGGAGCTCGCCGGCGTCGTCGCAGCGGAGCCGGGGCCGGGCGTGCGCACCTATCTGTGCGCGTATACCCGTGGCGACGATCGCAGCTGGCTCGTGCTCGACGAGTCCGGCGAGCCGGTCACCGACCGGGCCAGGGTGCGCGGGACGGCGTCGATCATCGGTCTGTCGGAGCTCGCGGAGGAGAGCGCGGGCGGCGGCGAGCTGGACGAGTTGCGCGAGCGCCTCGTCACGCTGCGCCTGACGGAGAGCCCGCCCGGAATCGAGGAGGCCGAGGCCGCTGCGCTCGAGCTCGAGCGCACGATCGGCGCGCCCCCGCGGGTGGCGGAGCCAGCGTACCTCGACCGAGTCGGCGCGGCGACCCGGCGCCTCGAGCAGGCGCTCGGCGACTCGGGGACGTCGCCCTTCGCGGAGGCGATGAAGCAGGGCATGGCCTCCGTCGAAGAGCTCGAGCGAGACGTCGTCGCCAACTACCGGCTCCCGCTCGGCTGACTGTGACGGCGTCGCTATCGTAGGTCCCCGTGGAAGGCAGTTTCGGATTTCCGGTCGGGGGCGACCCCGACGACCTCATGCGGGGCTTGCGCGAGTTCGCCGAGCGGCAGGCGGAGTCGGTCGCCGAGGCCCAGCGCGAGCAGTTCGCGACCTTGACGCTGAACACGGCGGTCGAGCTGACCGCGGCGGCGCTGCAGCGCGTCGACGTCTCCGGGAGCTCGGACGAGCAGGCAGTCGCACTCCGCGACGCGATGCGCGTGCTCTTTCCCGAGGCGGTCGCGCTCGTCAGCGCAGCCCGTCAGGGTTTCATGCGCGAATAGGTCCCGGGCCACGGGCCCGGGACTCGCCGAAAGTGCTGCAGCACTTTCGGCGACTGAAAGCTCGCCTCAGTTGATGCCCGCGCCCTGACGCGCGTGTAGCTGGAGCACTACACGCAAGGCGGCCGCCACGACCGTGTTACCGGGGCTTGTTCAACTACGCCGCGATCGCTGGGCCGACGGGCGGGCACCCACACGGCCGGGTTCCCGAACTGCGCGTCGGTTGGCACGGTGTCGCCAGGTCCGTGAAGCACCGGCAGCACGTTCCCGGTGCCGGGCACGAGCACTCGGAGCAGCGCCGGCGGCACTGAGTCGCGGTCGTGCAGCAGAACCACTCGCCAGTCGTCGCGCAGCCGACCGGGCAGCCGCCGCCCTGCGCGCACGTCTTGCACGGGAAGTCCGGGTGCGCGCACTGCTGGAACGGGGAGCCGCAGGGGTTGCAGGGGCCGCCGCCGCAACCGACACAGCTCGCGATCGCTCCCACCGAGACGTTGGTGCGGGTCAAGAACAGCCCGGCGCCCAGCGAGCCCGCGCTGAGGAACTTGAAGAACTGGCGGCGGGACGAGCGCCCGGCGAGCTTGCGGGCCGCCGCGCCCGCGAGCGCGTCGCCGCTCATTTCGTCATTCCGGCGGTGATGAGCTTCGGCTCGTCCAGCACGACTTTGTCGACCGCGAACTCGGCCGTCGGCTCGTAGGCGTTGCCGACCACGCCGGCCGTGCGCCAGCGCGCGAACTCCTGGCGGACGAGCGAGCGCGCCTGCGCGGCGTCCTTCGCGAACACCGTGAGCACCTGCGTGTACTGGTCGCCTGAGTCGCCCGTCACCTCGCGACTCAGAACGAAGACGGAACCTGCCATCTCAACCTCCCCTCCCTAGACGAGCAACAGTAACGCCGCGGTCCCGAGGGCTGCGGCCCCGACGAATCGTTTCAACGCGCCGACGCGGTCCTGGATCGCGTCGCAGGCGGCCGGGAAGTCGCCGTCACGTGCGCCCGCGACGGCGCCGACGACCGCGAGGGCGCGGGCGGCTCCGTACGCCGCCGAGACGGCGACCGCTCCCCAGAGGCTCCCCGTCAGGACCGCCGCGAGCGGCAGGACGAGGACGGCCTGATGCGGCATGCGCGTCGTGATGCCGAGCCCGAGGTCGTAGCCCCAGGCGAACATCCCCGGGTAGTGGCCGAGCGCACAGGGCCAGGAGCCGGGGGTCTGGCGCGTGCGGGTCAGGTATGCGATCTGCAGGATCCCGAGGTCGGTCAGGCCCGCGTAGACGAGCGCGAGCGGCACCCCGATCGCGAAGACCGGATCCAGGGACCCGCCCAGCGCGGCGGCGAGCAACACGCCGAGGAAGCCGAGTGCGACTCCGAGCGTCGCCCCACCCGCAAGCCCGCCGAGGACGTGGAACGCGAGTGCCGTCTTTTTCCTGCCCACCTGGACCCGGGGGCCGAACTGCCCGACCAGGGAGAGCCCTCAGGGGCTCGCGGCCGTCGAGAGGCCGACGATGACGCTGAAGCCGACGAGCAGGAAGACCCGCAGCGAGTCGACCTGAGGCCAGCCGTCGGCGGCGACGAGCGCGGCGGCGGTCAGTGCGGCCGCTCCGGCGAGAGCGGCGAGGCCGCCGATGTTGGCCGTCCTAACCACGGACGAGGGCCGGGGTCGAGGGTTGCTCGAGCGGCGGGCACCCACACGGCCGCGTCCCTGTGTTGACCGTCGGCTGACAGGGCGTTGCGAGAGGCGTGAAGCAGTGGCAGGACGGGTTGGAGCAGCCCGGCGGGCAGTTGCACTCCGAGCAGCGCTGGCGACACTGGGTCGCGGTGACGCAGCAGAACCACTCGCCCGAGGTTTGGCAGCCGGGTGGACAGCCACCGCCCTCCTGGCAGGACTTGCATGGGAACGGGGGCTGGAGGTTGTTGCAGCGAATCGCGGGCGAGAAGCAGGGGTTGCAGGGCCCGCCGCCGCAGCCCACGCAGCCCGAGACGGCTCCGAGGGCGACATCGGTCCTGGTCAGCCAGAGGCCGGCCCCGAGCGAGCCGGCTCCGAGGAACTTGAAGAACTGGCGCCGTGAAGAGCGCCTGGCGAGAGATCGTGCGGCTGAGCCTGCGAAGTCCATCTACGCCTCCACTCGCTGGTTTCCGTCCGGATTGCCCGCGCCGTCCTCCTCGACCGGGACGAAGGCCCGGCCGCGCTGCAGCGTCCCCTCCTGCTCGAGCAGGGACTCCAGCTGGCGCCAGTCGTTGGCGAGGCCGCGGATCACGACGCGGCCCTCGTAGTCGAGCAGGTAGGCAAATGGGGTCAGCTGCACTTCGAAGTCCTTCTCGATCTGGCCGTTCGTGTCGACCACCATCGGCGCGTGCAGCCGGTTCATGCGCGCGAAGGAGCGGCACGACTCGAAGTCGCCACGGCAGACAGCGAGGAAGTCGAACTCGCGGCCGCGAGTCGCCTGCACCTCGTTGAGCCCGGGTATCAACTCCCGGCACGATAAGCACGAGGGCGAGACGAAGATGAGCAGGCGCGGTCGAGCAGGCAGATCGGAGAGCGTGAGACTCCCGCCGGTCCCGGCGTCGAGGGCGGTGAAGTCGGGGGCGAGAGTCCCACGCTCGAGCCCGCTGTCCGTGATCAGGGCTCCCGGATCGTCGCCGAGGCGCAGCTGGATCAAGCCCAGCTGGCGGAGCGCCCCGGCGAGCAGGAAGCCCATGACGAGCACGAGCAGCCAGAGGACGACGTAGGAGGCCAGCCAGACGCCGCTCATTCGCGCTCCTCAGGGAAGAGGGGAATGTCGAGCGGCTGGTGCCTGAAGCTGACCCGGTTGGTCGCTGTCGGATGCAGCGCCGGAGGCGTCCGCAAGAAGGACCAGGTCAGCGGGAAGAGGCTGCTCAGGCGGGTCGTGATTGCGATGGCGACGCCCATCAGAAGGGAGGGGAGGACGGCGTCGCCGGGCGGATAGCCGGGATCGTCGAGGGCGAGGCCGAGGGTGGCGACTGCCAGCCCAAGGAGCGTGAGGGCCCGGATGAAGGCGAGCGGCGAGATCGTCTCGGCGTCGGAGGCGCCGAAGCAGTGACACGGGCCGCGGTTCGAGCGGGCGAGGCTGATCCCGAGCGCCGCCGCGAAGACGGCGAAGAGGGCGATCGCACCCGCTGCGGCGAGCACCGGCACGAGGCCGGTGAGGAGCAGCGCGCCGAACCCGAGCTCGGCCAGCACGATCGCGGTCGCCGCCGGCCGGACGAAGCGAAGCGGGAGGATCCGGTACTGCGCGATGCCGTGGGCGAACGTGTCGAGGCCGCGGGCTTTCTCGTAGCCCGCCCAGAGGCACACGAGACCCAGTCCCGTGCGGAACACGAGCAAGGTGACAGCCCCCGTCACGCTGTTTTCGCCTCGGCCTCCCCCACCGGTCGAATCGGTCCGTGCCGATCTTGCTATTGGAACGTCGATGTCGTCAAGTGGGAGCCGCATAGAATTGCGCGCCCGTGGCACTGCTCGACCGTGCGATCGCCCGCCTCCTGCCTGCGGTTCCGAAGCCGGTCGTGCAGCGAATCTCCCAGCGGTACATCGCGGGGCCGGAGCTCGCGGACGCCTGCCGCGTCGTCAAGCGGCTCAACGGGGAGCGCAAGCTGGCCACGATCGACGTCCTCGGCGAGGAGATCACGAGCCGCGAGGAGGCGCTCGGCATCGTGCGCGCGTACCACGACGTCTTCGAGGCGATTCAGGACGAGGGGCTCGACTCGAACGTGAGCGTGAAGCTGACCGGGCTCGGGCTGAAGCTCGGCTACGAGCTCTGCAAGGAGAACCTGCGCACGGTCGTGCGCCACGCGGGCGAAAGCGGCAACTTCGTGCGCATCGACATGGAAGATTCGAGCTGCACGAGCGACACGCTGCGGCTCTACCGCGAGCTGCGCGAGGAAGGGCTCGACAACCTCGGAGTCGTCCTCCAGGCGTATCTGCGGAGGACGATCAGAGACATTCGCGCGTTGGCGCCGCTGCGCGCGAACGTGCGTCTCTGCAAGGGCATCTACGTCGAGCCGCCGCTGATCGCGTACCACGACTTCGAGGCCGTCCAGCAGAACTTCGTCCGCTGCCTGACCGAGCTGCTGCGCGCGGGGTGCTACGTGGGCATCGCGACGCACGACCGGTGGCTGATCACGGAGGGGCTCAGGCTCGTCGGCGAGCAGGGTTTGCAGCCGGAGGAGTACGAGTTCCAGATGCTGCTCGGTGTCCGGGAGCTCCTGGGCGACCGGCTCGTCCGGGAGGGCCATCGGCTGCGGATCTACGTGCCCTTCGGCGAGCACTGGTACGCGTACTCGATGCGGCGCCTGCAAGAGAACCCGAAGATCGCGGGCTACATCGCGTCTGACACGCTCGGCCTCCTCTTCGGACGCAACGGTACTTGAGCTTCCGCCGGTTCTTGCTGATCCGCCTCGGCTGGGCGATTCTCGCGCTCTGGCTTGCCCTGAGCATCCTCTTCGTCATCACGCGCGTCATCTCGTTACGCGCCGAGGACTTCAGAGACCCCGCCAACAGACAGGATGTCTACCGAGCGTTTGTGCGAGAGCTGAGTCTCGACGAGCCGGTTCACGAGCGCTATGGGCACTTCCTCTGGGATTCGGCTCGGCAGGACCTCGGCCATTCGATCGTCAACGGGCGCAGCTCGCGCGCGATCGTCGTCCAGGCGTTGCCCGCGACGCTCTCGCTCGTCCTTCCGGCGCTCGGGCTGGCCGTGCTCGTCGGCTGGGCCGTCGCGATGCCGTTGAGTCGCGCGTCGCCGCGGCGCCGTTACGTCTGGCGAATACCGGTCGGCGTCGCCGTCGGGATTCCGCCGCTGCTGCTCGGCATCTGGCTCTCCTACTACGTGGGCTTCAAGGCCGGCTGGCTGCCGATCACCGGTTACTGCGACTTCTTCGACCCACCGAGCGGATCCGGCTGCGGCGGAGCTGTCGACTGGACCGAGCATCTCGTGCTGCCCTGGATCACGCTCGGCCTCTTCTTCGCAGCGATCTACACCCGTGTCTTGCGGGCGTGGTTCAGGGACCTCTCGGCCGCGAGCGGGGAGGATCGTCCTCGGCTGGCTCGGCGGGCGCGGGGCGCGATGGCCCGGCTCGTCGCGCGTGATTTCGGGTTTGCCATCGGTGTCGCAGTCATCGTCGAGGGTGCCTTCACGATCCCGGGCCTCGGAAGAACCCTCGTCGTCTCCCTCGAAAGATTCGACTTCCGCGTCGCGGAGGCCGCGCTGCTGTATGCCGCCTTCCTCGCGATCGGCGTCCACCTCCTCGCCGACGTGATCGTCGGAGCGGTCAACAAAGACCTGCGGGCGGAATGGCCGGTTGCAGGGATGCCCGTGCACACTTAGGTTTTCCACAGTGTCGCCTGACCTCTTCGAGGGTCTTGACCCCAACGAGCGCTTTCGGGCGCGCAGGGCACAGGCTCGACGGCGCCGCCACTTCCGCCGGCTCGCCGCCCTGATCGTCGGCGTGCTTCTCGTGATCGCCGCTGCGGGCGTCGCCGTCGGCGCGCAGACGATCGGCTCCGCGAAACGCGGCACGGCGGCGGAGCAGGCGCAGGCCAACGAGCAGAAGCCTGCGCGCCCACGGTCGCTGCCCGCCGAGGTCCGGGGCGTGCACGTGACCATGGCCCTGGCCTCCCTCACGGGTCAGATCGACACGTACCTGAAGATTCCGGGGCTGAACACGCTGGAGGTCGACGTCAAGGACGAGAACGGCGAGATCGGCTTCCTCCTCCCGGCGACCTCCCTCGCACGCAAGATCGGCGCTTCGAAGCCGTACTACAAGGCGGGCCGCTTGGCCGGCAAGACTAGGGCGAGCGGCGTGTACCTGATCGGGCGCGTCGTCGTCTTCGAGGACCCGCTGCTCTCCGAGGCCCGCCCGGACCTTGCGATCCGGCTCACGGACGGCTCGGTCTGGCGCAACGACGCCGGCCTCGGCTGGGTGAACCCGTATCTGAAGAGGGTCTGGGACTACAACGTCGAGGTCGCCTCGGCGGCGGCAAGGGCAGGGTTCGACGAGATCCAGTTCGACTACGTCCGCTTCCCGAGCGACGGAGACGTCGAGAACGCCGTCTACCGCGGGAAGTCGCCGGAGGCCCAGGGCTGGACGATCGCGCGCTTCGTCCACTACGCGGCAACCCGGTTGCGCAAGCTCGGCGTGCGCGTCTCCGTGGACGTCTTCGGGCTCTCGGCGACGCACGACCTCGGCATCGGCCAGGTGCCGCGGCGCCTCTCGAGGTACGTCGACGCGGTCTACCCGATGGTCTATCCGTCGCATTACCGGTCGGGCGAGTACAACCTGCCGAGCCCGAGCGACGCGCCCGGTCTCACGGTCGCCAGCTCGCTACGCGACTTCAACCGCGCCATGCGCGGCAGCCGGGCGAAGCTGATCCCGTGGCTCGAGGACTTCAGCCTCGGTCCCTCGGCACGCACGCCGGACGAGGTGCGCGCGCAGATCGCCGCCGCGCGCCGTGCAGGCTCGAAGGGCTTCCTGCTCTGGAACCCGAACGGCATCTATACGCAGGAAGCATTGAGCGGAACGTAGGCTTTCCACAGGCGCCGAAAACCGGGAGGGAACGTGAACGAGCGTTACGACGAGTTGACCCGCAGGCTGGCCGAGATCCACCACGTGCGCATGTCGCGCGGGATCCTGTCGTGGGACCAGCACACGAAGATGCCGCCGAAGGGCGGAGAGGCCCGCGCCGAGCAGCTCGGGACGCTGGACCGGATCGGGCACGAGCTCTTCATCGCCGACGAAATCGGCGAGCTGCTCGAGGAACTGCGTCCGTACGAGGAGAGCCTCGAGTACGACTCGGACGAGGCCAGCCTCCTGCGCGTCACCCGGCGCGACTACGAGAAAGCGAAGCGCGTCCCGTCCGACCTGCGGGCCGAGATGACCCGTGCGGGCGCGACCGCGCTACCGGCCTGGATCGAGGCGCGCCAGAGCTCCGACTTCTCGATCTTCCTCCCGTACCTCGAGCGCAACGTCGAGCTGCTGCGCCAGTACATCGCCTGCTTCGACAAGGCTGAGCACGACTACGACATCGTCCTCGACGACTACGACGAGGGGGTGACGACGGCCGAGGTGCGCGCCGTCTTCGACGAGCTGAAGGCGGAGCTGATCCCGCTCATCGCCGAGATCACCGAGCGCGCGGATGCCGTCGACGACAGCGTGCTGCACCAGAAGTTCCCGATCGACCGCCAGCGCGCGTTCGCGCTCGACGTGCTGCACGAGCTCGGCTTCGAGGACGACTCGTGGCGGCTCGACCCGACCGTGCACCCGTTCGCGATGAGCGCGGCGATCACCGACATCAGGCTGACGACCCGCTACAACGAGGACGATCTCAACAGCTTCTTCGCGGCCGTCCACGAGTTCGGGCACGGCTTCTACGAGAACGGCATCGACCCGCGGCTCGACAAGACGCCGCTCGCGCAGGTGACGTCGATGAGCCTCCACGAGTCGCAGAGCCGCATGTGGGAGAACCTCGTCGGGCGCGGGCTGCCCTTCTGGCGCCACTTCCACCCGCGTCTGCAGGCCGCGTTCCCGGAGCAGTTCGGCAACGTCGACCTCGACGAGCTCTACCGGGCGATCAACAGGGTCGAGCCGTCGTTCATCCGCATCGAGGCCGACGAGGCGACGTACAACCTGCACATCATCCTCCGCTTCGAGCTCGAGCAGGAGATCCTCGAGGGCGGCCTCGAGCTGTCCGATCTGCCTGCCGCCTGGAACGCCCGCATGACCGAGTACCTCGGCGTCGACGTGCCGGACGACTCGCATGGCGTCCTCCAGGACGTGCACTGGTCCGGCGGGGCGATCGGCTACTTCCCGACTTACTCGCTCGGCAACGTGGTCTCGGTCCAGCTTTGGGAGCACCTGCGCGAGGCGCTGCCCGACCTCGATGCGCAGTTCGAGCGCGGCGAGTTCGGCGAGCTGGCCTCGTGGCTGCGCGAGAACCTGCACCGTCACGGGCGCAAGTACACGTCGAAGGAGATGCTCGAGCGGGTCGTGGGCGGCGGGATCGACCCGGCGCCGTACCTGCGCTACCTGAAGGAGAAGCTCGGCGGCATCTACGGCGTGCGCACGGAGACCGGGGCAGCCGTTTAGAAAGCACGGGGGAACCCCTGGTTCCCCCGTGAGCCCCCTCCTTTCGAGCGTGTCCGTGGTCCCGGCGTTTCCGGAGCCGCCTTATCGAGTGCTGCTCCCGAGGCTTCTGTCGCTGTGAGCCTCCCGCCGGGCAGAGCCCGGCTCCGGCGGCGGTTGTTTGCGCTCTTACGAGAGCGTCTTCACATAGCGGCGGCCAGAGTGCTCGTAGCCGCGCGCTTCGTAGAAGGCGTGTGCATCCGCGCGCCTATGGGCGGTGTTGAGGGCGATTCGCTCGCAGCCGTGGGCTCGCGCCTCGGCTTCGATCGCGTCAGTCAGCCGCGCTCCCACGCCGCGGCGCCGGAAGCGCTCGCCGACGACCATCGCCGTGAGTGAGCAGCCGACGTCGTCCCGCTCGATCAGCTGCTGGAGGTGGAGCGCAGCCAGCCCGGCGACCTCGCCGTCCAGCTCCGCGACGAGGAGCAGGGTCGACGGGTCGTTCCCGATCCGATCGATCCGGGCCGAGGCCCGCTCGGCGCTCGACGGGTAGCCGAGCTCCCCGAGCAGCGCAGCGACCGCGCGCGCGTCCTCCGGCCGCGCCTCGCGCACGGTGACGTCCACACGCGGAGGTTACGGAGGCGGCGGTCCGCCCGGAGGCGGCTCGTCCTCGACGTACGTCGTTCGGCGCCTGCGGCCCCAGCCGCCGTAACGCCCAGCCGCCGGGTCACCCTCGACGTACGTCTCACGCGAGAAGTAGCCCGGCCCCCACCACGAGCGCCAGAGCAGAAGGCTGAGGATGAAGCTGACGATGCCGATCACGATCAGGACGGCGCCGATTGCGTCGAGGTTGAGGCCCGAAGGCTCGTCGGTGACACCCCAGGCGAGAATCCCGCCGGCGGCGATCAGAATCAGGCTGACTCCGAGGCCCATCGCCGTGATTTACCCGCTCTCCGCCCGCGCTAATCCTCCCGGTGACGCCGCCACCAGAACCGCTTCTCGGGACGCTCGGCCGCCTCGAGCTCCTCGAGCGTCGTTCCGGCGTAGTTGCGCAGCGTGAACTCGGTCTGGCCGACGAAGCCGACCGCGGTCAGCGAGAACGTGAGCGGATAGGTCTCGAGCTGCCAGCCCGCAAGCGGGCCGGGGTCCGCGAGCTTCGCCTCCTCCTCGTCGGTCCGCACCTCGAAGACCGCGACCCCGCCGTGGCGGCCGATGAAGTGGTCGTGGTAGACGACGATTCCGCGTGAGCGGTCGCCGATGTACTCGTTGAGCAGGTCGTTCGCTTCGCTCGCGTTGACGCCCTCGGGCGCGAGCGCGTAGACGAGGTGGCAGCGCTCCTTCACTCGTGCGGCTTCTCCGCGAGGAGCACGAACTGGCCGGGAACCCTGCGGTCATGGTCGCGCCAGCGGTAGAGCGAGACGAACTCCTCGAGGCTGCGGACGACCAGGCCGGCCTCCGCGACACCGGTGACGATCTGCCCGAGCCGCCAGCGGCGCTCCTGTTCCGGATCGGGCTCCGGTTCGGCGAAGTAATCCTCGCGCCAGTGCGCGAGGTGGTCGACGCAGGCGGCCACCGGATGGTCGTCGAAGAGCAGCAGCGTTCCGCCCGGTTTCAGGGCCGACGCGATGCCGGCAGCCCAGGGGCGGATATCCCGGATCCACGGCATGACGCCGCCCCCGGTGTAGACGAGATCGAAGCGGCCGCGATGGAGCTCGAGTGGGAGCTCGTGGACGTCAGCGTGCATGAACACGACGTCCGGTAAGCGCTCGCGGGCGACCTCGATCGCGTCGGCCGAGTTGTCGACGGCCGTTACGAGCGCGCCCAGCTCGACGAGCTCTGCGGTCGACTCTCCCGTCCCGCACTGCAGGTGGAGGACGTGCTTGCCGGAAACGTGCAGCCGCTCCCGGATCGGGTCGGGGATCCCGAGCCGGCCAGCGAGCGCCTCCGCGCGGCGGCGGTGGATCTCGTCCCACGCTTGGCGGTTGTGCTCAGTGGGGTCCACGGTTCGCCTCCACGTTCAGGCCGGGAGCGAGAAGCCGCCGTCGACTACGAGCGTGTGGCCGCAGACCATCCGCGCCTGCGGCGAGGTGAGGAAGACGACCGCGTCCGCGAGGTCGTCCGGCTCGGCGAGTCGACCGGCGGGGGTGCGCTCGCGCCCGTGCTTCAGCATCTGCTCCTTGTTCGGGAAGTGGTCCAGGGCCTCGGTGTCCACGACACCGGCTGAGACGGCGTTGACGCGGATTCCTCGCGGCGCGAGCTCGACCGCGAGGTAGCGGACGAGCGACTCGAGCGCCGCCTTCGACGTGCCGACGAGGACGTAGTTCTCAAGGACGCGCACCGAGCCGAGGCTCGAGACGGCCACGATCGACGAGCCCTCCTCCATCGACGGCGCCGCCGCCCGCGTGATCGACAGCAGGGCGCGCGCGTTGGCGGAGTGAGTCCAGTCCCAGTGCTTGTCCTCGGTCTCGAGGGCCGAACGGATGACGCCCGTGGCCGCGCTGTGCACGAGGACTCGCGGCGCGAGCTCGCCGATCTCGCGGGCCACGCGCTCCGAAGCGACGCCGCCGCGGACGAGCACCGGCTCGGCACCGCGGCTGCGCAGCTCCTCGGCCGTCGCCTCCGCCGCCCGGTCGTTCCGCAGATAGCCGATGCCGACGCGGGCCGCGCCGAGGTCGGCGAAGCGAAGGGCGATCGCCTTGCCGATTCCCCGCGATCCGCCCGTGACGACGACGGTCGCGCCGTCGAGGCTCATTCGCGGCGGGGTAGCGGCGCATCCACGGGCGCCGAGCTCGGGATTCCCTCCCAGCCGGGCCGGTCCCGGGGCA
>JBKPFP010000284.1:0-1984 GCA_046744435.1 Actinomycetota bacterium
CCGCAGGACCTCGGGCGCGAGGCTGGAGCCGCCCATCCCGAGCAGCACGACGCTCTCGTAGGCGCCTCGATTCAAGCCTATGGGCGCGCGCTCCAGCATCCTGGCCGGCTCATCGAGCCAACCGAGCCACTGCGCCTCGTCGTGCCCGGTCCAGACCGTCGGGTCGCGGGCCCAGATGCGGTCGACCAGCTCCGCAGGCTCCAGCGCGCTCATTTCAGGAAATCCAGGACGAGGCGGTCGAACTCGTCGGGCCGCTCGAGGCTCGGGACGTGCGCGGCGCCGGGGATCGACGCGCGCCTCGCATTTGGGATCTCGGCGGCGAGCCGGTCGGCGATGGCCTGCATGTCGTCGAGGTCCTCCTCTCCGGTCACGACGAGCGTCGGCGCCCGGACCTCACCGAGCCGCTCGGCGACGTCGGGCACGAGCAGCTCCTCGCGAGCCGCCTCGCCGTCGGCGAGCTCCAGCTCGTACACCCGGCGCTGCATCTCGAGAATCCGCTCGCGGACGCTCGGGTCGACGTCCTCGGCCGAGCGGCGCTGGCCGACGGCCCACATCTGCACGGCCGCCTGGGCCGCGGCGTCGAGGTCTCCGCGGTCGTAGGCGGCTCCCTCCTCGGCCCACCCGGCCCGCGTCTCCTCCGACCACTCGAACCCGGGCAGACCGGGGTCGACCAGCACGAGCTTCTCGACGCGCTCGGGCTGCGCGACGGCAACCTCGAGGGTCGTCTGTCCGCCCTGGGAGTTGCCGACCAGCGCGGCTCGCTCCAGCTCGAGGTCGTCGAGGAGGTTGATCAGGTCACGCGCGTGCGAGAAGTCGCCCGGCGAGAGTGGCGAGCGGCCGAAGCCGCGCATGTCGTAGCGGATCGTCCGCTGGGAACGCGGAAAGGTCTGCCACTGCGGGTCCCACATGCGGCTGTCGCAGATTCCGGCGTGCACGAGCACGACAGGCGGGCCCTCGCCTGCCTGCTCGCGGTAGAGCTCGCTCACGCTCAGGCTCGAACCAGCTGCCTGCGCTTCGCCTCGATCCCCTCGAGCAGCTCGCGGATGGAGTCCGCGAACTTCTCGACGCCCTCACGCTCCAGGGTCGCGACGACGTCGTCGTAGTCGACGCCGGCCGCAGTCAGGTCGCGGAAGAGCTTGCGCGCCTCGTCGAGGCCCTGCTCCAGCGTGAGCGCGACCTCCCCGTGATCCTGGAACGCCTCGATCGTCTCCTTCGGCATCGTGTTCACGGTCTCGGGCCCGATCAGCTCCTCGACGTACATGACGTCCCGGTACTCGGGGTTCTTCGTCGAGGTCGAGGCCCAGAGGCAGCGCTGCTTCGTGGCCCCCTTCGCCTCGAGCGCGGACCAGCGCGCGCCGGAGAAGATCTCCTTGTAACGCTGGTACGCGAGCTTCGCGTTCGCGACCGCGAGCTTGCCCTTCAGCTCCGGCCGACCGAGCTCGTCGAGCCGCCGGTCGGCCTCGGTGTCCACCCGCGAGACGAAGAAGCTCGCCACCGACGCGACCTGCGACGGATCCCCACCCGCCTCGACGAGGCGCTCGAGACCGCCGATGAAGGCCTCGGTCACCTCGACGTAGCGGTCGAGGCCGAAGATCAGCGTCACGTTGATGTTGCGGCCGCGGGCGGTCATCTCCTCGATCGCGGGCAGTCCCGGCGCCGTGCCCGGGATCTTGACGTAGAGGTTCGGCCGGTCGATCCACTCGTGGAAGCGCGCCGCCTCGTCGATGGTCGCCTCGGTGTCGTAGGCGAAGTTCGGGTCGACCTCCATCGAGACGTAGCCGTCGAGACCGTTCGTCGCGTCCCAGACCGGCCGCAAGAGGTCGCACGCGTCCTCGATGTCCCGCGCCGCGAGCTGGAGGAAGACCTCCTTGAGGTCGTCCTCGCCGTTCAGCACCTCGCGGAGCTGCTCGTCGTACCACTCGCCCTGGGACATCGCCTTCTGGAAGATGGTCGGGTTCGAAGTCACGCCGACGACGGCGTCCTC
>JBKPFP010000064.1:0-8784 GCA_046744435.1 Actinomycetota bacterium
CGAGCCGTCCGGTCGGACCAGATAGGCCGAGCCTTCGCGCAGCACGCCGACCCAAGCGCCGTCCGGCGACCAGGAGGCCCTTTCGCCCGCGGTGAGCCGGCGCTCGCCGGAACCGTCGGCGCTCGCGACGAAGATCGATCCTTGACGATCGTAGGCCAGGCGAGAGGAATCATGGGACCACGCCGGTCGGTCTCCTGCGGCTATTCGGCGGTCGTTTGTGCCGTCGGGCGCAACGACGTGGATTCCGTCGCGCGGATCCGCGTAGGCGATTGAGCGGCCGTCCGGCGACCACGCGGGGTTGACGCCCTCGGCGATCGTCCTTGCGTGGGGAAAGCGCTGAGCGTCGAAGACGACGACTGCCCTGCGTGTGGAGACAAGTCCGGCGGCGAAGTGTCGCGCGTGCGGCGACCACGATAGGCCGGCGGCGGAATCGTTCGGGGCGGCCGTGTCGAGCCACCTGACTTGGTCGCCGCGCCGGGAGATCCCAGCCCTCCATCGGGGGCAGCTTCCCTCGGCCACGATGACTGCGAGAGTCGATCCGTCAGGCGAGAACGCGGCCGCATTCCGCCCGATGCCTCCCGTGCAGTCCCCTCCGCTCCCCGGCTGAGCAGGGATCAGCACGAACGCAGTCGCCAGAATCAGGGCCCCGAGCCTCATGGCTCGATGATGCCCGCCGGCCGTGAAGAATTCGTCAACCATGAGTCCTCAGCGCCGAACGGCGTTCGTCTCCGTGATCGCGGCGCTCGTGCTGATCGGCCTCAAGCTCGGTGCGGGCCTGGCGAGCGGTAGCCTCGGCCTGGTCTCGGAGGCCGTCCACTCCGGCACCGACCTGGTCGCGGCGCTGCTGACGTTCTTCGCGCTCGGGGTCGCCGGGCGTCCCGCGGATCCCGGGCACCCCTACGGGCACGGCAAGGCCGAGCACCTCGCGGCGCTGGCAGAAGCGGCGATCCTCGTCGCAGCCAGCCTGTTCATCTCGTACAGAGCGCTCTCGAATCTCGTGGGCGCCTCGGAGTCGGACGTTCAGGCGACCTGGTACGCCTTCGCCGTGATTGTGATCGTGATCGTGATCGACGCGAGCAGGACCCTCGTCTCACTACGAGGCTCGCAGCGCTATGACAGCCCGGCCCTCCAAGCGAACGCGCTCCACTTCGCCAGCGACCTAGCCGGCTCGGTTGCCGTCCTCCTCGGACTGGTGTTGGTCGCGGCGGGGTATCCAGGCGCCGACTCGCTCGCCGCGCTGTTCGTCGCCGTGCTCGTCCTGCTTGCCGCCGCGCGCCTGATGCGGAGCAACGTCGACGTGCTCATGGACCGTTCCCCGGAGGCCGCGGACGCAGCTGCGCGGGCGGCGATCGAACGGGTCGATCCGCCGGTTGAGCTGCGCCGGCTGCGGCTGCGGCGCTCCGCCGGGGGCCATTTCGCGGACGTCGTCATCGGCGTCCCGCCCGGTGCCGCCGTGGGTCAGGGCCATGCGGCCGCGGATCAGGTCGAGCGGGCGGTGCAGGAGGCGCTCCCGGGCAGCGACGTCGTCGTCCACGTCGAGCCGGGAGCCGAGGAGGCGCTGCGCGACCGGGTGCACGCGGCGGCGCTGGCCGTCCCCAGGGTGCGCGAGGTGCACAACGTGCGGGTGGTGACGGTCGACGGCGGCATCGAAGTCGGGCTCCACCTCAAGTTGCCGGGCGAGTTGTCGCTGGAGGACGCCCACGCGGTTGCCTCGGAGGTCGAGCACGCGATTTCCAGTTCCGTTCCCGGGGTCGTCGCCGTGCAGACCCACCTGGAACCGTTGCGGGAGACGGAGGCCGGCGAGCGCACGGCGCCTCCCGACGAGGAGGCGATCCTCGCGATCGTGCGCGACCTGACCGGGGAGCCGCCGCGCGAGGTGCGACTCGTCCGCACGGACGAAGGGCTGCTCGTGTTCGTGACGCTCCACGTGCCGCCGGAGCGCACGCTTGCCGACGCCCATGCGCTGGCGAGTGACGTGGAGGAGCGGATCCGCGAGCGCCTTCCAGAGATCGCCGACGTCGTGGTGCACACCGAGCCGTGAAACCTCGGTTTCCTGAGTCGGCTCTGGCGGTGCGCGGCCGGAGGGGACAGTGCAACTAGCACGGCCCCGGAAGGCCGGGTGGCGCCAGAGCCGGCAGGCGGTGGCGGAGCCGGGCTTCGCCCGGTGGGAGCCGCTGCCGGTCAGGAGGGCGAGGTGAAGCTGTGCATGTTCCGCGTCCGGGGCACCGATCTGATCCGCGGGTGGCCCGCGCGGATCGAGGGCGACCGCGTCGTCCAGCTCGCCGCGCAGACCCTCGAGTCGTACTTCACCGGCGGCGGCAAGGCGCGGGAGCACGCCCAGTACACGCTCGACGAGATCGAGCTGCTGCCGCCCGTGCTCAGGCCGCCGTCCGTCCGCGATTTCTACGCGTTCGAGCAGCATGTGAAGACGGCGCGGGCCGCCCGCGGCCTCGACGTGCCCGAGGAGTGGTACCGGATCCCGGTCTTCTACTTCTCCAATCCGGAGGTGATCTTCGGACCTGAGGACGAGATCCCGTACCCGATCGGGACGAAGGAGCTCGACTATGAGCTCGAGGTCGCCGCGGTGATCGGCGCAGGTGGGCGAATCGGCGGCTTCACGGTCATGAACGATTGGTCAGCGCGGGATCTCCAGCGGGCCGAGATGAAGGTTGGCCTCGGGCCGTCGAAGGGGAAGGACTTTGCCACGAGCCTCGGCCCGATCGTCGTCACGCCCGACGAGTTCGACGGTTCCGCCGCGACGATGGTCGCGCGAGTCAACGGCGAGGAGCGCTCCCGCGGCGAGCTTGCCGACATGTACCACTCGTGGGACGCGATCGTCGAGCATGCGGCGCGGAACACCGTGCTGCATGCGGGCGACATCCTCGGCTCGGGGACCGTCGGCACCGGTTGCATCCTCGAGCACGGCGACGGCCGCTGGCTCCAACCGGGCGACGTGGTCGAGCTCGAGGTCGGGGGGATCGGGACGCTCAGGAACACGGTCGGGCCGCGGTAACCTTCGACCATGCCCACGTACCAGGTCCGCGGCGACGTCCCGCGCAAGCGCCACATCCAGTTCCGCGACAACGGCAGCCTCCTGACCGAAGAGGTCATGGGCCTCGAGGGGTTCACCGGGAACGAGGCGATCCTCTACCACCTCACCTCCCCCTGCCGCATCAAGGAGCTTGGTGACTTCGAGTCGATCAAGCGCGACGAGTGGCTCCCGGATGCCCACGCGCACCGGCACTTCAAGACGATCGGAATCAAGCCGGAGGGCGACGAGATCTCCGGCCGCCGGCTGTTGATGTGGAACAACGACGTCGAGATCTCGCTCGTCCGGCCGACCGAGTCGATGGACTACTTCTTCCGGAACGGCGAGGGCGACGAGGTCTACTTCGTCCATGAGGGCTCCGGGACGCTGCACTCGACGTTCGGGGACCTGCCCTACAAGGAGGGCGACTACGTAGTCATCCCACGGGGGACGACCTACCAGTTCGAGCCGTCAGGGCCGCAGCGCTATCTGCTCTTCGAGACGCCAGGCCTGATCGAGATCCCGAAGCGCTACCGGAACGAGTACGGGCAGCTGATGGAGCATGCGCCGTTCTATCACCGGGACATCCACCCGCCGACCGAGCTCAAGACGTACCGCGAGCGCGGCGAGTTCCAGCTCAAGATCCGCGTCCGGGACGGTTATCAGGACTACGTCATCGATTACCACCCGTTCGACGTCGTCGGCTGGGACGGCTACCTCTACCCGTGGACGTTCAACATCAACGACTTCGAGCCGATCACCGGGCGGATCCACATGCCGCCGCCGTCACACCAGACGTTCGCCGGTCCGAACTTCGTCATCTGCTCGTTCTGTCCGCGGAAGCTCGATTTCGATCCCATGGCGATTCCGATCCCGTACCACCACTCGAATCTCCAGAGCGAGGAGATGATCTATTACGTCGACGGGAACTTTTCGTCGCGAAAGGGGATCGAGGTCGGGTCCGTGACCCTGCACCCTTCGGGGATCCCGCACGGCCCGCATCCGGGTCTCGCCGAGAAGTCGATCGGCATGACGGAGACGCACGAGCTCGCCGTCATGTGCGACACCTTCCACCCCTTGAAGCTCACGACGCTCGCGAAGGACCTAGACGACGGCCAGTACGCCTATTCCTGGTACACCGAGGACGGCGTTCCGGCGTCATACGACGCCGACCCGGCGGGCGCGACCTCGCACTTTTAGGCGGTCTCGAAAAATCTGGTTTACTCTGCCCGCCTTCAGGGGGTCTTGACCTGGAGCCGAAACCGGTTTCACCATCAAGGCGCTTCTAACTAGGGGTCAACGATCGCATCCTTCGTGGTGCGCAATCAGAGGGGGAAGGTGTGAGAAGCCAGTTCTTTGGCCGCGGCGTTTTGGCGGCATTCACCCTCGCCACAGTGCTTGGACTGTCGGCCGGAGTGGCCGGCGGCTCGAATGGCGAGTCGTCCCAGGCAGCCGGGGACAAGTCGAGCTCGAACGTGTACATCGTTCAGCTCGTGGAGTCGCCGGCCGTCGCATACAAGGGCGGGATTGCCGGATACAGGGCAACCGCTCCGGCGAAGGGGACGAAGATCGATCCGCAGGACCCGAACGTCGTCCGCTACACCGCATATCTCGACTCGCGGCACGACGCCGTACTGGCCAAAGCCGGCGGTCAGAAGGTCTACGACTACCGCTACACGTTCAACGGCTTTGCGGCGAAGATGACGCCCGGCCAGGTCGCGAGGGCCAAGGCCGACGCCGGTGTCCTCAGCGTCGAGAAGGCGCAGGAAGTCGTGATGGACACGGCGACGACGCCGGCGTTCCTCGGCCTCACTGATCCAGTGACGGGTCTTTGGACCCCGCCCCGCAACATCAAGGGCGAGAACGTGGTCATCGGGGTCCTCGACTCGGGCATCTGGCCGGAGTCGAAGAGCTTCACCGACCGCGACGCGGCCGGAAAGCTGGTCTACCAGCAGATGCCAGGATTCCACGCGAAGTGCGCCTCGACAGAGACCGTCACCGACGGGTCGTGGGACGCGAATCTCTGCAACAGGAAGCTCGTCGGCGCACAGTTCTTCTGCGAGAGCCGCGGGTGTGACGGCGTGCTCGAGCACGAGTTCCTCTCGCCGCGCGACTACAACGGCCACGGGACTCACACCGCCTCGACGGCCGGCGGCAACCAGGGCGTCCCCACCACCGGTGCGGCGTCCGTTTTCGGCAGCGTCAACGGAATCGCGCCACGGGCGCGGATTTCCGCATACAAGGTCTGCTGGGACAACGGTGCCGGAGGCTGCGGTGCCAACACCGGTGACTCCGTCGCGGCCATCGACCAGGCGGTCGCGGACGGAGTCGACGTCATCAACTACTCGATCAGCGGTACGTCGACGAACTACCTCGACTCGGTCGAGGTCGCGTACCTGTTCGCCGCGGACGCGGGCGTCTTCGTCGCGACGTCGGCCGGCAACAGCGGCCCGACGGCGTCGACCGTAGCGCACATCAGCCCGTGGCTCTCCTCCGTCGCGGCCGGCACCCACAACCGGTCCGGCACGACGACGATCACGCTCGGGAACGGCACGGCCCACACGGGCGCCTCGCTCACGAACGGCGTCGGTCCCGCCCCGCTGATCCGGGCGCAGGACGCCGGCGTCGCCGGTGCGGACCCGAACCTGCTCCGCCAGTGCTTCTCGGATCCTGTCGTGCTGGATCCGGCAAAGGTCATCGGCAAGATCGTGGTCTGCGAGCGTGGTGGCGCAGCACCGGCCAACGCGCGCGTGGACAAGAGCGTCGCAGTGAAGAACGCGGGCGGCGTCGGGGTGGTCGTCGCGAATGTCGCGTCTGGCGCCTCCATCAACGCCGACCTCCACAGCATCCCGGCGATTCACGTCGACAACGTCGCGGGTGCGGCGATCGCCTCGTATGCCCAGACCGCCGGTGCAACGGCAACGATCGCGGATGCGACCCTCAACGCCAACGAGCCGGCTCCGGCAGTCGCGGGCTTTTCGTCCCGCGGCCCGAGCCTCGCCGGTGGCGGCGACGTCCTGAAGCCGGACTTCATGCTGCCGGGCCAGGACATCGTCGCTGCAGTCGCTCCTCCGGGCAACGGCGGGAAGGACTTCGACGTCTTCAGCGGCACGTCGATGTCGAGCCCGCACGTAGCCGGCGTTGGCGCTCTGATGACGCAGGCGCATCCGGGCTGGTCGCCTGCCGCGCAGCGGTCGGCGATGGCCACGACGGCCCACCAGAGCATCGTCGGCGGGTACAGCCCGTTCGGCGCGGGTTCGGGCCAGGTGCAGCCGAACAAGGCAGTCGATCCGGGTCTCGTCTACGAGGCCGGGTTCAACGACTACCTCGCGTTCTTGAAGGGCCAGGGCCTCTGCTGCGCGAGTAGCACGGGGATCCCGGCGCTCGACGCGAGCGATCTGAACCTCCCGTCGCTGTCGGTCGGCGACCTCGCCGGCGTCCAGACGCTCACCCGCACGGTGACGAACGTGGGTGGCGCTGCGGCAACGTACAACGCAACGGTCGTTGCTCCGGCCGGCTTCACGGTGAGCGTCAGCCCGATGTCGTTCAACATCGCACCGGGCGGAACCCAACAGTACTCCGTGACGATCACGCGGACGGACGGGCCGCTGAACACGTTCCGGTTCGGCTCGCTGACGTGGTCGGACGGGACGCACAGCGTCCGCAGCCCGATCTCGGTCCGGCCGGTGGCGATCGCCGCTCCGGCTCAGCTCAACCTGACCGGCACGAGCGGTGTGACGTCGTACGGGATCAAGATGGGTTACAACGGCACGCTCGAATATGCGAAGCGTGGCCTGATCCCGTCGCAGGTGTTCTCGGGGACGGTCGCGGATGACCCGACGAGTAACTTCAACACCGGGAATCCGGCCGCCAACCAGGGCATCGCGGCACACGACATCGTGGTTCCCGCCGGCTCGGCGCTCCTCCGTATCAACATGTTCGACGAGGAGACCGACGGCGAAGACGACATCGACCTGTACCTGTACCGGGTCAATGCGGACAGCTCGCTCACGCTCGTGGGACTGAGCGGCAGCGGGACTTCGGCGGAGCAGATCCAGCTGACGAACCCGACCGCGGCCACGTACCGTCTGTTCGTGCACGGCTGGGAGACCGACGGACCGGACGCGAACTACTCGCTCCACTCCTGGACGCTCGGCACCGCCGACGCAGGGAACATGACGGTCACCGGTCCCGGAACCGCCACGATCGGCGGAACGGGCACGGTCGACCTCTCGTGGACGGGTCTCGAGGCCGGCAAGCGGTACCTCGGGCAGGTCCGGTACAACGAGGGCGCGACGACGCACGCCACGACGATCGTGCGTGTCGACGGCTAGCGCTCGCTTAAGCTCCAAAACGAAGGGCCGCCGTCGGGCGGCCCTTCGTCTCTTCATAGTTCCAGGGCGCTTAGGTCAGTCGGGCCGCCGTGCGTGAGCAGCAGGCGGTCGGGGCTTCGCTCCATCAGCTCACGGACTGCCTGCGTCGCGGCGTCGATGATCTCTTGCTTCCGGTGCGCCCACGTCGGCGGGAAGAGCGTTGCGCGGTCGCCGTGCCGCAGGATCGTGTCGCCGAAGACAACGGAGTTGTGCCGTGGAAGCCAGTACGCGACCTCCCCGGCGCGATGCATCGGAATCGCCTCGGTTCCGGCGGGAAGGGAGTCGCCCGCAGTGAACGTGTTCGTGTAGCGCGTACGCTCGCCGACCCAGTCCGCGGCCGGCGCGTACGCCCAGACCGACGCGCCGTCGTAGCGGTCGAGGACCTCCTGCGCGCTACGCGCGTGCCAGAAGAGGGTGATCAGAATCGCGGGAGGGCCGTGCTCCTCCACATGGCGGTCCAGCCAGTCCCACTCTTCGATCAGCGGGTCGAAGAGGACGAACGCGTCAGCGGCGAGGGCGTACGACGACACGATCTGTTCCCAGCCCTCGCCGCCTTCGAGGTCTTCCGGGGTCCAGTCGGGATGTGACGCCGTCCACCACCACAGCCCCGGCGCGATCTCCTGCACGTCACACCTCCAGTGCGCTCGGATCGGTCGGGCCGCCGTGGGTCAGGAGCAGCCGGTTGGCCGGGAACTTCAGGACGCGGTGAACCGCGGCCCGAACCTCGTCCATCGAGTCGCGCTCGCCGAGCCAGCTCGACGGGCAGAGGCGCGCTCGTCCGTTGCCCAGGATGGTGTCCCCGATCACTGTCGCCTTGTGGCTGGGGAGCCAGAAGGCGACTTCATCACTGTTGTGCAGCGGGATCGCCTGAGCGCCGCCGGGTAGCTCGTCGTCCTCCGTGAACGTGTTGGAGTAGCGCACGCGTTCGCCGACTAAGGCGGCTGCCGGCTCGTGCGCCCAGACCGTCGTTCCCTCGTAGCGGTCGGCGATCTCCTGAGAGCTGCGCACGTGCCAGTAGAGGGTGATCAGGATCGCGGGCGGGCCGTGGTGCTCGACGTCGCTGTCCAGTGTCTCCCAGAAGCGGGCGGGCTCGTGGGCAGGGACGATGGGATCGAAGAGGACGAGCGCGTCGCCGGCCACGAGCGCGTACGACGAGACAGTCTGGCCCCAGCCGCCGCCAGGCTTCCACTCCGGGTGCGGCGCCGACCACCACCAGAGCCGCGGCGCGATCTCTCTCATGTCCATCGCCGGAAACGGTAGTCCGGCGGCCGTTCGTCCTGCCGGGCCATGGCTAGGGGCCTGGCCCCTGGGCACGGCTCGTAGGGCCGTGTGCGGTGGCTGGCCCCCGGACGCAGCCGGTGTTGTAGCGGTGGAGGATGGCGT
>JBKPFP010000311.1:0-17395 GCA_046744435.1 Actinomycetota bacterium
CGCGCCGCAATCGCCTCGAGGTTCTCGTTGCTCATGCGAACGAGCGGGCCGATCACGGACATCGGCGAGGCTACCACCGCAGCGCGGCCGGGGTCATCTCGGTACGGTCCTGCTCGACGGAGGACGCGCGCGCGGCGCGAGCTCCCCGGGGGCAGCGGGGCGGACGGCGTAGCGTCTCAGCCGCCGGGTGCGGCGGGTCAACACGATCTGCAATGAGCGAGGCGACGACGACGCCGGCGAGGAGCGCGGCGATGACGGCCAGTGAGACGAGATCGCTGATATGGACGAGGTCGGCCGCGAGGATCTTGATCCCGACGAAGGCGAGGATGAGCGCGATCGTCTCGTCCACGTAACGGAAGCGGCGGACGAGGATCTCGACGATTGCGAGCAGCGAACCGAGCGCCCGAGGAGGGCGAACGCGTTCGCGCTCCAGATCACCGCGGCGTCGCGGGTGACCGCGAAGGCCGCCCGGGATCGAGTCGACGGCGAATGCGATGTCAGCGGCGACGATCGCGACGACCACGAGTAGCAATAGCGTCCCGAACAGGTGCCCTTCCTCGCGGACGAGCAACTGCGGCCGCGGAAGTCGGTCGTGATCGGGAGCGTACGCTGGATGAGACGCAGGGCCGGATTCCTGGAAAGAGGCGGAGCTCGAGACCGAGCCCGACGACGACGGCCGCGGCGGAAGTGAAGGCGAGCTCCGCGATCCCGGCGCGGACTCAGCCGGTCCGATCGACGCCCACTCGCTCGGCCACGCCCCTACGCTAACGCCACCCCGCGCGCCGTCGATGCTCCTCGTGCATGCGTTTAGCACGCCGCGGTGCGCGAAGTGCAGACGGGCCTGTGGCACTGGGAGGCGCCGCACCCGGACTGGACGCCGGAGCAGGGCGCCGAGTACGGCTGGGGCCCGGAGGTCTCGTCCTACGCGGTCGACGACGGCGAGCGACTCCTGCTGTTCGACCCCTGGCCTGCTGAGCGAGATCGAGAAGCTCGCGGCCGCCGCGAGACGGCAATCGTGCTGACCTGCCGTGGCACCGGCGCGACGCCGTCGGCCTCGCTGAGCGGTTCGCCGCGCCGATCTACGTGCCGCCCGACCCGCGCGACCCGAATCCCGTCCCAGGGCACGTGTTCAGCGCCGGCGAGCGGTTGCCAGTCGGGGTCGAGGCGTTCCCGGGCATGGAGCCGAAGGACCTCATGCTCTGGTTCGAGAGCCGCCCGGCGCTCGTCGCCGGCGACACGCTGCTCGACCGGGGCCAGGGCCTCGAGATCTCATGGCCGCCGCCCGAACAGGTCGGCGGCGCGGCCGCCCAGGGACAGATCCTCGAGGCGCTGCTACCGGTGCTCGAGCTGCCGGTCGAGCTGGTGCTCCCGGCGCACGGGGCGCCCAGCGATCGGCCCGTGCTCGTGCGAGCGCTCTCCTGCCGCCCGACCACCTAGTCGGGGAGCCTGCCCTCAGGCCGAGGCTTGCGGCTCGGGCGATACCTCGTCGCCGCGGACTCTCAGGACCCCGAAGACTGCGATCAGCAGATAGCCGAACGCGGCAGCACGGGGCAGCACGATGGCGAGCCCGATCGTGCCGGCATAGAAGGCGATGCTGGGTGACGTTGCCAGCAGGATCGCGTTGACCTCGTCGTCGGTCACTTCGGGCTTGAGGAGCTTGCGGTCGGTCGCGACCGCCCCCCAGAGAGCGCTGAACAACAGCGCGATCGCGAGCAACGCCGTGCCGTAGAAAATCGCCGCGGCGCGCTCGGCGCTCACGTCGTGGATCGCCTCGGAGACGAGCTTGGTCGGAAAGGGCAAGAACGAGACCGCCATCAGCAACAGCAGGTTGATCCGCATGACGCGGTTGTTCGCGTAGCGCAGGCGCCGAAAGACCCCGTGGTGGGCCAGCCAGATCCCTCCGATCGTGAGAAAGCTCGTCGCGTACCCGAGATATGCCGGCCACTCGTGGAGGATGGCGCTCCACAGGTCGTCGAACTCGTCCGGCGGGATGCTGATCTCGAGCACGAGCAGCGTGATCGCGATCGCGAACACGCCGTCGCTGAACGCCTCGATCCGGTTTGTCTCCCACCGGCTGCCCACCACGGCGGATTCGACGCGGGAGCGGCGCGTCCTGTCCCGTCGCTCAGCTCAGGGGCAAGGATCCGAGCCGGACGGCCTGATCACGACCCGCGGCGGGCAGTCCGCGATCTGCGCGACGAAGATCGCAGCCTTGAGGTTCCGCCGGACTTCGCCCGGGATGAACTCGTCGGGCGGGTAGAAGCCGCCCCCGCTCATCTCGATCGTGATCGGGTAGCGGTGCAGGGCTCCGTACATCCAGTCGTTCCAGTCGCCGTCGGTGATGTAAAGGTCCGACGACTGCTGGGCGTGGTAGCCGGTCGTGCGCTGCATCTCCCTGCCCATCGCCACGAACGTCCGGTGGTCGACCGGATCCATGTCCGGCGGCAAGTCCTCGTACGTGTACCCGTACGGGTAGAGGATCAGGTCGCCGTAAGTGTGGTAGCTGATCCCGGTCGTAACGTTCGGGTGCTCGAGCATGAAATCGGCCATGCGCGCGTCCTCGGGCGTCGAGAGCGGGAACGCGCCCCGATAGGTCTCGCTGTTCCGGTTCCCGCTCGACCCGCCGCAGCAGCCCCACTTGTAGCTGTAGTTGCGGTTGTTGTCGGTGCCGAAGATGCCCTCGTCCGGCTGCCGGTTCTTGCGCCAGAACCTGTATGAGCCGGTGGCGATGTCGTACTCGGCGCCGTCCGGGTTCAGGCTGGGCACGATGTAGATCTGGCGTGAGTTGACGAGGGTCGTGACGTCGGGCTTGGCCGACTCGGCGAACGTGTGCAGGAGCGCGAGGACGACCTCGACGGTCAAGTGCTCGCGCGCGTGATGCTGGCCCACGAAGAACACGCCCGGCTCGGACACGTTGTCGTTCGCGTCGTTGGAGACGCGCGCGCCGATCAGGTTCCGGCCCTCGTACGAGTCCCCGAGCGTGAACAGGTGCACGGTCGCCGGGTGTGCGGCCGCGACCGCCTGCATGTCGGCAACCATCTCCGCATAGTTGTGGTAGTTCTCGTCCTCTGGCGGGAAGTCGTCGGGCTGCTCGCTCGGGACGACCCGGAAGCCACGGAGGGCGAGTGCCTGAGCCTGCTCGGCGCTTCCGTAGAGGTCGACGTGGTCGGCCCAGTACGCCTCGCCGATGTCGTATCCCTCCCGCACCAGCTGGGAGCGCTGCTCGCGCGTGTACACCCCGTAGACGACGAAGCGCTCGACGGCCGTCGGGCTGACCGAGGGGGCCGATCGCGTGCCGAGACGCAGAGAAACCACCCGGCACGAGCGCCAAGGCAAGCGCCGAGAACCCGACGACGACCAGACTCTTGAGCACGAGCGCGGGAGACTAAGTGCTCCGACGGCACCAGACAAACCGCGGTTCGACGTTAATCGCGCGCCGCAGCCCCATCGTGAACTGAAGCGCGCCTCACCGGCGTGCGACGATCGGCGCATGCAGGGTGCCAGTGGACGTCGTGGCGAGGGCTCACACAGAGTCGTCGTCGTCGGCGGTGGCTTCGGGGGGCTCCAGGCAGTCCTCAGGCTGCGGCGGGCTCCAGTCGAGGTCACGCTCGTCGATCGCCGGAACTTCCATCTCTTCCAGCCGCTGACCTACCAGGTCGCGACGGGTGCGTTGTCGCCGGGCGAGATCGCCTATCCGCTGCGAACGATCTTCAAGCGCAACCGCAACGTCCGCGTCTTGCTGGCGGAGGTGGCCGACTTCGATCTCCAGGCGCGCGAGGTGCACCTGCGCCCGGTCGGCGGCGTCCCGGTCGCCGCCACGATCGGCTACGACACGCTCGTCGTCAGCGGCGGCTCGCGCTACTCCTACTTCGGCCACGACGACTGGCGCGAGCATGCCGCCGAGGTCAAGTCGCTCGAAAGCGCGCTCGTCGTTCGCAGCCGCCTCCTGAGCGCCTTCGAGGCCGCCGAGCAGGAGCCCGACGGCGCGCGACGCGCGGCCTGGCTCACGTTCGTCGTCGTCGGCGCCGGCCCGACCGGCGTGGAGATGGCCGGCCAGATCGGCGAGCTCGCCCGCGACACCCTGCGCAGCGACTTCCGCACGATCGACCCGCGCGCGGCCCGCATCCTCCTCGTCGAGGAAGCCGACCGCGTGCTCACGACCTTCCCTCCCTCGCTGTCGGCGAAGGCCGAGCGCTCACTGGAGAAGCTCGGCGTGACCGTCCTCACGCAGCGCACGGTGGTCGGCGTCGACGGCGAGAGCGTGACGGTCGAGGACGAAGGAGGCGAGCCAGAGCGAATTCCGACCCGCACGGTCGTCTGGGCCGCCGGAGTCACTGCCTCGAGTCTCGCCGCCAGGCTCGCCGAGTTGACCGGCGTCGAGCTCGACCCGGCCGGACGCGTGACGGTCGAGCCCGATCTCACGCTCCCGAACCATCCCGAGGTGTTCGCGCTCGGCGACGTGGTGCGCGTGCGTGACACGAGCGGGGCTTTCGTCGTGCTCCCCGGCGTGGCGCCGGTCGCTATGCAGCAAGGGCGCTACGCGGCCAGGACTGTACGGGCTCGGCTGCGGTCGCGCGAGGTGCCGCCGTTCCGGTACCGCGACAAGGGCAACCTCGCCACGATCGGCCGCGCCGCAGCGGTCGCCGACATCAAGGGGCTGAAGCTCAGCGGCGTCATCGCCTGGGTCACCTGGCTCGGCGTCCACATCTGGTACCTCATCGGCTTCCAGAACCGGCTCCTCGTCATCATTCGCTGGTCGTTCAGCTTCGTGACGCACGGCCGGGGCGCGCGCCTGATCACCGAGGCCGGCACGCAGAGCTCAGCCGAGCGCGTCCCGCCTGACTAGGCGCGGGGCCGGTAGGCCGAAGGCCCGGCGAGCACGACGAGGTAGCCCTCGGGATCGCGCAACCAGATCTCCTGCTGATGGGCGTTCGGATTCGTGTGCACTTCCGTGACGACCTGCGCATCGGACGCGCGGACGCGCTCCACGGTCGCGTCGAAGTCGGCGACCTCGAACCAGAGCAAGACGCCGTTGCCAAGCGGCTGGTCGGGATCGGCAAGGGGGCCGTGATGATCTTCGACATCGATCCTGTGGAGCTGCAACAGGATCTCGCCGTCCGCGACGATCTGCTCGTACTCGTCGCCGCCGTGGCCGCTCTCGGCGCCGAGCACCTGCAGGTAGAACCGGCGCGCCACCGGGACGTCGCGCACGACGACCATCGGCTGCGGCCAGGTCTGTGGAGCCACGGTGCGAGTGTAGAGCCTGGCGATTCCGGCTAGCGGGAGCGTCTTGGGTTCGGCTAGCCGGTGCTGCGAATGGCGGCTCGCCGCGATGACAGCGCGACCAGTCGCTGGGATCGTCCAGCGGATGAACGCGCTGCCGCTCGAGCGTCCCGCCCGGATCGCGGTCATCTACTACAGCGCCACGGGCAACGTGCACAGGATGGCGCACGCACTCGCCGAGGGTGCCGGCCGCGACGGCGCCGAGGTACGACTTCGGCACGTCGCGGAGCTCAGCGACGAGCTGCTGATCTCGCAGAATCAGTACTGGGGCCGGCACCGCTCCGAGGTGGAGAACGAGCCGGTGGCGCAACTCGAGGATCTCGAGTGGGCCGACGGGTTCGCACTCGGTACGCCGACGCGCTTCGGCAACGTCGCCGCCCAGCTGAAGATGTTCCTCGACCTGGCCGGCGAGCTCTGGCAGCAGGGGAAGCTGGTCGACAAGGTCGCCACGGCGTTCACGTCCTCGCAGACCGAGCACGGCGGGCAGGAATCGACGATCCTCGCCCTCAACAACACCCTGTACCACTGGGGCGCGCTCGTCCTTCCGCTCGGGTACACGGTCGCAGAGGTCTTCAACGGCGGCGGGAATCCGTACGGCGCCTCCTACACGAGCGGCGATCGTCTCAGCGGCAGCCCGGACCCGCAGACGTTGCTCGTCGCGCAGGCGCAAGGGAGACGGCTTGCGCGCGTCGCCCGCGTGATTGGAGCCGCGCGCGAGGCTGGGCTGCTCACGGCAGACACGTCGCGCCGGCTCGCGGCAGCCCAGCCCTGATCGAGCAAGATGGCATCAGTGACCACGGCCCCGACGGACCTTCGCATCACCGACAACCCTGAAGAGAGCCGCTACGAGGCGCGCATCGGCGCGAATCTCGTCGGCTACCTCGCGTACGACCTGCAGGCAGAGCAGATCGCGCTCCTGCACACCCAGGTCGACCGGTCGGCGAAAGGCCATGGCATCGGCTCTCGACTCGTCGCAGAAGCGCTCGAGGACATCCGCGGCCGCGGGCTCTCGACGCGCGTGGTATGCCCCTTCGTCCGAGCCTTCCTCCGGCGGCACCCCGAGTACTCCGACGTGGCGCCGTCCTAGCGGTACCCCAACTCGGTCGCGGGCCGGCCCGGCAGCTGGATCTCGACGAGATACCGCCAGCAGTCGGGTTGCGTCCCGTCCGTGTCGGTGACGCCGTAGGTCCTCGCCAGCTCCGCGCTCGAGAGCACCCTCCCGGCGTACCGCGCGACGTCTGGGTCCGAGGCGAGCGCGACGATCCCGCGCGCCACGTACGTCGGCGACTCGGAGATGCAGAAGTGGGGCCTCTCCGCGAGGGCATCGCGCCAGGTTTCCTCGGTGACGTCGAAGTTCTCGAGCATCCGCTCCGAGCGCAGCCAGCCCGGGGTCACCGCGACCGCCGTGCAGCTCGTGTCGTCGAGCTCGGCCGTGAGCCCGATGGTGATCCGCTCGACCGCCGCCTTGACCAGGTCGTAGTAGAAGCCGACGCCTCGCCGGAAGCTCGCGTTGAACTCGGACGTGCCGTCGGTCATCTCCACGACGAGGCCGCCTTCGCCGCGGAGCATCACCGGCAACGCCTTTGTGCAGGTGATGAGGTGCGTGTGGATGCCCATGCGCAGCATGCGCAGCCCGCCGTCGAGGTCGTGCTCCCACAGCTTCTTGTCCCACTCGGCGTACCGGTCTCCCCCGAAGATGTCGTTGACGAGGACGTCGAGCCGGCCCTGCTCCCGCTCGATCCGCCCGACGAGCTCCGCGACCTCGTCCGGCTCGAGGTGGTCGACGCGCAGTGCTTCGCCCTCGCCGCCTGCCGCCTGCATGAGCTCACCCGTCTCCTCGATCGTCTCGGGACGGTCGAGGTCGGAAGGGCCGCTCACCCGGCTGCTGCGGCCCGTCGCGTAGACGTACGCGCCCTCGCGCGCCAGCTCGACGGCGATCGCGCGTCCGGCGCCACGCGTCGCCCCCGCGACCAGGGCGACCTTCTCGTGGAGCGGGCGATCCGGATTCTGCTGCGACATCTCGCCTCCTCTCTGTTGCGGAAACGGTGCATCTTTGCAACTCTCATGTTGCATGTCTAGTACGTCGACGAAGCAGCCCGATGCACCCGAGGTCGGCGAGGAGCTGCGGCGAGCGACGATCGAGGTCCTGCGCGAGCGCGGCTTCGAGGGCCTCACGCTCGAGCGCGTCGCCGAGGTGGCCGGCCGCGCGCGCTCGACGTTGTGGCGCCAGGCCCTGACGCGTGACGTGCTCGTCGGAGCGCTCGTCGGCGAGCTGGCCGACGACTTCCGCTCGACGATGTACCCCGTTCTCACCTCGGGCGGCACCGGACGGGAGCGCCTGGTCCGGGGCCTCGAGGCGCTCTGCGAGCTGCTCGACCGCCACTTGCCTCTCATGCTCGCGACGGACGAGGCGTTCCATCAGGACACCGCGCCGGGTGTTCCGCCCGACTATCTCCACCCGTTCATCCGCTTCCTGCGCGAGGGCGCCCGCGACGGCTCGCTGCCGCCTCTCGAGGACGTGGCCGCGACCGCGGACGTCGCGTTCAACGCGGTTGCCTGGCCGTACGTCCATCTCCGCGGCCGCCACGGGTGGCCCGCGGCGAAAGCTCGTGCCCGGATCATCGGCGTCGTCCTGAACGGCATCGCCGGGCCGGAGCCGCGACCGTCGAGGAGACGACGAAAGGAGTCGAAATGACGATGACGCTTCCCTACCTCGAGCCGCTCGTCCGACGCCAGCCGGGTGAGCGCCAGATCCCGGAGCCGCCGCGTCGCGGTGAGCCGGGCGGCCCGCCGTGCGGGATCTGCACCGGCGAGGCGACTCCGCCCGTCTGGTCCGATCAGAACTGGACGCTGCACCCGCCGGTGAGCGGCAGCCTTCCCGGTGTGGTGTGGCTCGCCAGCCGCGTCCACGCCGACTCGTTCGCCGACCTGCCCGAGCCGCTTGCATCCGACTTCGGTCGGGTCGCCGCGCGCGTCGAGCGGGCGATCCTCGCGCAGGGTGACGTCGCGCGCGTCCACCTGTACCGCTGGGGCGACGGCGGCGCGCACTTCCACGTCTGGTTCATGCCGAGGCCGCTCGGGATGGTCGAGGCGTCCGGCATGATGCTGCCGCTCTGGGAGGACGCGCTGCCCAACGTGACGGACGAGGAGCTCCTCGCGGCGGCCGAAGCCGTCGCCGCCGCGATGTGAGGACGCCGGAGGCCCAAACCTGGCATTACGGGCTGATCGCCCAATGGTGGTCGGAGTTCAACGACGACTTTCGGCCTCACGAGGTCCCCTACTTCCGGCGTTACATCGAACGCGACGGTCAGCCGGCGCTCGACGTTGCGTGTGGGACGGGACGCCTGCTTCTTCCGTATCTGCGCACGGGCCTCGACGTCGACGGTTGCGACGTTTCAGCGGACATGATCGAGCTCTGCCGCGCCAAAGCCACGCGCGAGGGGCTGTCGCCGACGCTCTTTGTGCAATCGATGCACGAGCTCGAACCACTGCGCCAGTACAGGACGATCTTCCTCTGCGGTGCCTTCGGGCTCGGGAGCACTCGTGAGCAGGACTTCGAGGCTCTACTGCGCTTCAAGGAGTACCTGGAGCCGGGTGGGACACTGCTGCTCGATATCGAGGTTCCATACGCCGATTCGAGCCAGTGGCCGTACTGGTTGAAGGAGGGGCGCGTCGCGCTGCCGGAGGCCTCGACGCCGCCTCGCGAGCGGCGGCGTGCCTCCGACGGAACCGAGTACGGGCTGAGCTCGCGGATCGTCGAGCTCGACCCGCTGGCCCAGCGCGTGACACTCGCGATGCGCGCGGAGCATTGGCGCGACGGCCGGCTGGAGGCGGACGAAGACCACCTTTTGACCATCAATCTCTATTTCAGGAACGAGCTGCTCCTCATGCTCGAACGAGCCGGGTTCACGAACATCGTCGTCCAGGGCGATCACAACGACTCCGAGGCGACGAGCGACGACGACTTCTTGGTCTTCGTCGCACGAAAGCAGTAGGCGGATGTTCGAGTCCGACGATGAAATCCGGGATCTCCAGGCGCTGATCGACCGGACGTTCGCCCACGCGAACCCGCACCTCGCGAAGATCGTCAAGCCGGAGCGGCGCCTCAGCGCCCGCCAGGTCGTCCGCTATCTGCAGGGCACGAAGCACGTCGCGTTCGCAACCGTGAACGAGCGCGGAGAGCCGCGCGTGGCTCCGCTCGACGGCGTCTTCATCCGCGGGCGGTTCACCGTCTCCACGGGCGCCCGGGCGGCGCGCCTACGGCATCTGCGCGCGAACCCGGCCTGCAGCGCCGCGCACATGGACGGCGACACGGTCGGCATCGTCGTCCACGGGCACGCGACGATCATCGGCGAGGACGACGAGGGCGTCGAGGAGATCGAGCCCGTCTGGCGCGAGATCTACGGCTCGAGCCCGTTCGAGTGGGGCGAGGGCGTCGTCTTCATGCGCATCGAGCCGACCTCGATGTGGGCCTACGCCTTCCACGCCGAGAACTTCCCGGAGTAGTCCGGGGTCAGCAGCCTCACTCAGGCCGCGAAGGTTGACAGAGAATCCAAGAGCTGCTTAAGGTGAGGAAGAAGGGTGTTTCGCTCTTGCGGCTTTTGCGGGCGTCCTTCATCGGATATCAGACTGAGTGAGGGGGACTGCGGCAATGAGGGAAGGAACGCAACGCTGGTTGGACCGCGCGGCGCGGTCGCGACCGAGGGCCGCATCATGGCTCGTCGGCGCGCTGCTCGCGCTGTGTGTGCTCATGCTCGCGCCGGCGGCCATGTCGGAGACCGGCATGGCCCCGGACGAGATCGGAACGGGTAGCCTCGACCGCCCGACCGGCGGACTGGCACAGACGGGAGCGCCCCTGAACCGTACGAAGTGGATGGTCCAGGCCGGCGACTCGATCACCGGCACGATCAGAGACGTCACCGACTCCAACCTGGCCGGCGCAACGGAGGCGGATGTCGTCATCAAGAGCTCCCAGTTCGGCAACACGACGGTACGCGGAACGAAGGCGGGAACGACGATCACCTTCCGCTGGGACGTGCCGACAGGCGGTTGCGCTACGACGACGGTCGCCTATGGGCCCGTAGGAACCAATCCGGTCGGCAACAACTCGAACAACGACATCATCCGGCAGCTCTTCGATCCGCCGGGCTCAACGGCCGTGGCCGGCTTCGCGATCGTGGACGCGAGTGGCGACGTGATCGGGTGCAACCAGCACCCGCCCCCGCCACCGCCGCCACCGCCGCCACCGCCGCCACCGCCGCCGCCACCGCCTCCGCCACCGCCACCACCTCCACCTCCACCACCGCCGCCACCACCACCGCCGCCGCCGCCGCCGCCGCCTCCGCCACCACCGCCGCCGCCGCCACCTCCACCTCCACCTCCACCTCCACCTCCACCGCCGCCGCCACCACCGCCACCGCCTCCGCCACCACCTCCGCCTCCGCCGCCACCTCCACCTCCACCTCCACCTGCGCCTACGCCACCGCCACCGCCACCCCCTGCGCCGCCTCCCCCACCGCCTCCTCCGCCACCGCCCGCTCCGCCGCGTCCGAAGGCGCAGAAGAAGGCAAAGAAGTGTCCCAAGGGCACCAAGCGGGTCCGCGGCAAGTGCAAGAAGGTGAAGGTCGCGAAGAAGAAGCGGATTCGCTTCGCGAGACCGCCGTTCACCGGCTGAGTAGCGCGAACCGCCGGCAACGCCCGCCGGCTCCTTCAGGCCTTAGCCGCCCAACCGAGGTGGGCGGCTAAGGCCCTGGGACAAGCGCAGCCGTCTTCGAGCCGCTGAGGTGCGTGCACCCGTTCTAGAGGCCCCGCCAGGGGCTCGGCGACTGCAGAGCGGATTCGCCTGTCTAGCCTGAGTCGCCGGCAAGCCGCGAGTAGACGGCGAGGTCGCTGCGCAGGCCCTGCTTGAAGTGCACCGAGCGGAGCACGCCCTCGCGCAGATACCCGCAGCGCTCGGCGACGCGCATCGAAGCGAGGTTCTCGGTGGTGATGCGCAGCTCGATGCGCTCGAGCCCGAGGTCGCCCAGCGCCCAGTCGGTGAGCAGGCGGAGCGCGCGGGCAGCGACCCCCCGACCGCGGGCCTGCGGCGCGACGATATAGCCGGCCTCCGCCTCTCGGCCCTCGCGGTCGATCCGGACGAGCGCGGCCAGGCCGAGGAAGGCGCCGTCGGCTTCGTCGACGATCGCGAAGCCGGCTCGCGTCCCATCTTCGTGCCCTTGCTCGTACCGCTCGAGCCACCTGCGCTCGAAGCCGTCCACCCAGGGCGAGGGCACGTACGTGTACCGCTGCACGTCGACGTCGTGGCCGAGCGCGGCCAGGCCCTCGAGGTGGCTAGCGGCGAGCTGCTCGAGTCGAATCGTCCCGTCGGCCAGCATCGTCGTCGTCAGAGGTCGGCGTACGGGTCAACGCTCAGGTACTTGAAGCCGCTGTCGACAGCGAGGGTCACGATCACTGCCTCCGGGCCGAGCCGCTCGGCCAGGCGGTGCGCGCCGACGACGTTCGCTCCGGTCGAGATGCCCGCAAAGATCCCGTCCTCGCGCGAGAGCCGCAGGGTCATCGCGAGCGCCTCCTCGTCGCCGATCGGCTCGACGTGGTCGACCTTCTCGGGATCCCAGTGCGGCATGACGGCTCCCATCCATCCCTGGATGAGGAAGGGACCGTGCTGGCCCGAGCTGATCGCAGCCGACGACGCCGGCTCGTGCGCCTGGACGAAGACACCGTGCGGCTTGAGCGCATCCGAGACGCCGATGACCGAGCTGCCCGTGCCCAGGCCGTGGCAGAACGCCGTCACCCGGCCTTCCGTTTGCTCCCAGATCTCGCGGCCGAGATGGTCCCGGTGGTGCGGGATGACGTAGGGATTGTTGAACTGGTCGGTCGCGTAGTGGCCCGCGGCGCTCGCGAGTTCAGCGGCGCGTGCGACCATGTTCTCGATGTCCATCGGGGTCACCTTGGGCCGGCCCTCCACGGACGGCACGACGTCGAGCTCGGCACCGAGCGCGCGCATGAGCTGGAAGCGCTCCTCGGTGAAGCAGTCCGCGATCACGATCAGCGCGCGGTAGTCCTTCGCCGCACAGACGAGCGCGAGGGCGGGGCCCGTGCTGCCGCCGGTGTACTCGACGACCGTGTCGCCCGGGGAGAGCAGCCCGTCTTGCTGGGCCCCCTCGATCATGGCGAGCGCCATCCGGTCCTTCATCGAACCGGTCGGGTTCTGGTACTCGAGCTTCAGCCAGAGCTTGGCCCCGTTCGGCGGCGCGCAGCCGCGAACGCGGACGAGCGGGGTGTTTCCGATCGCCTCGAGGATCGACTCCATGCGTCGATGGTCTACCACGCGAACTCGGCGACGTCGCGCTGCGAATCCCGACGAACGATCAGAAGAGGTTTCGCGCGGGGAACGAAACGACTAGACCCTCGGCGCGGACCGGGCGGCGACGCTTGCCGCACCCACAGCGCGCCACCCGGTCTCCAGTAGGAGCCGTGCGAGGTGGACCCTGGGCCGCGATCGGCGCCGTCGTCCTCGCTGGAGTCGCCGTCGCCGCGGTCGTGGCGACGGGCGGCTCGGACGGCGACTCCGACGCGAGGAAGGCGTTTCGTGGCGAGTTTCGACCCGCTCGCAGCACGCTTTCACAGCCGTACCTGGTCGGCCGCTGAGAGCTAGGCGCGCTTGGCGAGCGCCGTGAGCGCCCCGAGCCCGACGTAGACCGAGCCGGAGCCGTACCGGAGGACGCGCGGGCGCCTGCGGAGCCACCTGCCGAACGTTCCCGCCGTGAACGCGTAGAGGCCGTCGCTGCAGAAGCCGAGGACCACGAACACGAGCCCGAACACGACGACCTGTGACCAGACGGTCGTGCCCGGATCGACGAACTGCGGCAGGAACGCGAAGAAGAAGAGTGCGGTCTTGGGGTTCAGCACGTTGACCACGGCTCCGCGCCAGAAGAGACGGGCGAGCGGCTGGTCCCCGGTCTCGAGCTCCGCGGGCGGCCGGCGCTCGAGCAGGCGGCGCACGCCGAGGTAGACGAGGTAGGCCGCGCCCGCGTACTTGACGACGCTGAAAGCGACCGCCGAGGAGACAATCAGCGCGGAGAGGCCGATCGCCGCCGCGGCCGTGTGCACGAGCGTCCCGAGATGCAACCCGGCGACCGAGACGAAGCCGGCGAGCCTGCCGTGGTCGACGCTCTGGGCGACGACATAGAGGACGGCCGGGCCCGGGACAAGCAGGAGCGCAAGCGCGGCGAGCGCGAACAGGCCGAGTGAGTGCGCGTCGGGCCTGCTCGTAGTGTGCCCGTGCGGTGTCCGGTGTTAGACACCGGGGACCAGCCCCCACAGGCGAGTCGAGCTCCTGGCCGGTGTCTGATACCCATCGGCAGGCATCCCCTTCAGGCAGGCTTCGGGGCGTGGACTTCTCCGCGGCCGACAGCTTGACGCTCGTCGGAGTGCTGGCTGCTGCGGTTGCGCTGCTCGCGCTCGCGGACGTCCTGGGGATTCCATATCCGATCCCACTCGTGCTCGGCGGGCTCGCACTCGGCTTCGTCCCGGGGATGCCCGAGATCGAGCTCCCGCCCGATCTCGTGCTGGTCGCAGTGCTGCCGCCACTCCTCTACGGCGCCGCGTTCTTCACCTCGCTCCGCGAGCTGCGCGCGAACATCGCCCCGATCGGGCTGCTCGCGATCGGCCTCGTGCTACTGACGATGCTCGCCGTCGCCGCAATGGCCCACGCCATGATCCCGGGCATCGACTGGCCGACCGCGTTCGTCCTCGGCGCCATCGTCTCCCCGACGGACCCGACGGCGGCAACGGCGATCGCCGAGCGGGTCGGCCTCCCGCGCCGGCTCGTCGGACTGATCGAGGGCGAGAGCCTCGTCAACGACGGGACTGCGCTCGTCGCCTATCGCTTCGCCGTGGCGGCAGTCGTCACGGGCAGCTTCTCCCTGCTCGAGGCGGGCGGCCGGTTCGTCCTCAGCGTCGCCGGCGGGATCGCCGTCGGGCTGGCCGTCGGGTTCGTCATCCGCGAGGCGCGCCGCAGGCTCGACAACCCGCCGCTCGAGCTCACGATCTCGCTCATGAGCGGGTACTTCGGGTACCTGCCGGCCGAGGCGCTCCACGTCTCGGGGGTCCTCGCCGCGGTCACCGTTGGCATCTACATGGGCTGGCACACGCCCCAGCTGACCACCGCTCAGATGCGGCTCCAGGGCCAGGCCGTGTGGGAGATCACCTTCTTCCTCCTCAACACGCTGCTCTTCACGCTCGTCGGGCTGCAGCTGCCGGTGATCCTCGACCAGCTCGCCGGCTACTCGACGGGAGAGCTGATCGGCTGGGCCGTGATGGTCAACCTCGCCGTGATCGTGGCGCGCTTCGTGTGGGTCTTCGCCTCCTTGTACCTCCCGCACTTGATCCAGGCGAGAATCCGCGGCCTCGATCCGGCGCCGTCGTGGCAGGCCAAGGTCGTCCTGGCCTGGTCGGGGATGCGTGGGGCCGTGTCGCTGGCCGCCGCGCTCGCACTCCCGCTCACGACCGACGCCGGCGCCCAGTTCCCGAACCGCGAGCTGATCGTCTTCCTCACCTTCTCGGTCATCCTCGGCACGCTCGTCGTCCAGGGCCTGACACTGCCTGCGTTGATCCGCGTGCTCGACCTCGAGGACGACCGCAGCGAGGAGATGGAGGACACGAAGGCGCGCATCCATGCGTCGGAGGCTGCCCTCGCGCGCCTCGACGAGCTCATCGACGAAGACTGGGTCCGCGAGGACACCGCCGACCGCCTGCGCCGTCTCTACGGCTTCCGTCGCTCGCGGTTCCAGGAGCGGATCGACGAGGAGGCCGACGGCTCGATCGAGCAGCGCTCGTCGGACTACCAGCGCCTCTTGCGAGAGCTCCTCGACGCCGAGCGCCAGGCCGTGCTCGAGCTTCGGCGGGAGCGGCGGATCAGCGACGACGTGATGCGGCGCGTCGTGCGCGACTTCGACCTCGAGGAAGCGCGGCTCGACCAGTGAGCGGCTAGTCCGGGAGCTCCAGCCAGGCGTCGGCGCCGCCGTCGCGGTTCGCTGCCTGCGCCGTCCCGCCGTGGGCGTGCGCGATCACGTCGACGATCGCCAGGCCGAGGCCCGCCCCGGGGCCGGACCGCGCCGGGTCGGCGCGGCGGAAGGGCTCGAAAGCGTGCTCGACGAACTCGGCGGAGAAGCCCGGGCCCTCGTCGCGCACGTGCAGCTCGACGTGCCCGTCGTTCCTCCGCGCCAGGAGCAGGATCCGGCCGCGGCCGTGCCGCAGCGCGTTCTCGACGAGGTTGCCCAGAGCCTGCTCCGTACGCAGGCGGTCGGCCGAGAGCTCGAGCACTCCGTCCGCGTCCGTCTCCAGCGGCCGCCCGGCCTCGGCGGCACGGTGGGCGAATCGCTCCTTGACGTCGGAGAGCAGCTCGTCGACTCGGATCCGCTCTCGCCGCACGGGCAGCTCGCCGCCCTGAGCGCGCGCCAGCACGAGCAGGTCCTCGGCCAGCTGGGACAGCCGCTCGGTTTCCTCGGTCGCGGACCGCAGCGCGGCTTCGAGCTCCTCGCGCGTCCGCTCGCGTCTGTGGGCGAGCTCGAGCTCGGTGCGGAGCGAGGCGAGCGGCGTCCGCAGCTCGTGGCTGGCGTCCGAGACGAAGCGGCGCTCCCGCTCGAGCGCCGACTCCAGCCGGCCGAGCATCGCGTTCAACGTCCGGCCCAGGCGAGAGATCTCGTCGTCGGCGGGCGGAATCGGGAGGCGCCGACCCGGTTTCCTCGCCGACACGGCTTCGGCTTCCCGGCGCATCGACTCCACCGGCCGAAGCGCGCCCGCGGCCAGCCCATACCCCGCGAGGGCGGCGAGCGCGAGCGCCAGGGGCCCACCGATCAGCAGCTGCGCGAGCAGGCTCTCGAGCGCGTCGCCCCGGGCCTCCAGCGAGGTGCCGACGACGACGACGTAGCGGCTCCCGGCCGCGGAGACGGGCGTCGCGAGCAGCCGGACTCGTTCGTCTTCCCCGGGCAGGTTCGGCTTCTCGAGCACGACCGTGTCCCGCCGGGCGCGGTCGAGATCGCCGTCGTCGAGGAGCGGACGGTCGCCGAGCCGCGGCGTGCCGTCGACGACCGCGCCTCCCGGGCCGAGCACCTGCGCGAAGCTCTCGCCCTGCTCCGTCAGCCGATTCGAGCCGCCCGCGCCCAGGCCCACGCTGCCGTCGCGGACGAGCGCGCTGACGTCGTCGGCCCGGCCGCGGAGGCTGCGGTCGATCGTGTCGTCGAGATCGGACCCGAGCCGGAGGTAGAGGAAGAGGCCCGTCAGCGCGAGCACGACCGCCATCACGACCGAGAACGCGAGCGTCAGGCGCAGCCGGATGGGCAGGCGCGCCACTCAGGCGCCTCCGTCGCCGCGCAGCCGGTAGCCGGCCCCGCGCACGGTCTCGATCGAGCGGACGCCGAACGGCCGGTCGATCTTCGCGCGCACGTAGCGGACATAGACGTCGACGACGTTGGAGCGGTTCTCGTAGCCGTAGTCCCACGCGTGCTCGAGCAGGTCGAGCCGGGTGAGGACCTGGCCCGGCCGGCGCATGAACGTCTCGAGCAGGGCGAACTCCTTCGCGGAGAGGTCGATCTCCGCCTCGCCGCGCCACACCTGCCGCGTCGCCGGGTCGAGGCGCAGCGATCCGACCTCGACCAGGGCCGGGCGCTCGGGCGAACCGCGCCGCACCAGCGCCCGCAGCCGCGCGAGCAGCTCGGCGAACGAGAACGGCTTCGTCAGGTAGTCGTCCGCGCCGCTGTCGAGGCCGACGACCCGGTCCTCGACGCCGTCGCGTGCGGTGAGCATGAGGATCGGCGACCAGACGCCGTTCTCGCGCAGCGCCCTGCAGACGTCGAACCCGTCGTCGCCGGGAAGCATGACGTCGAGGACGATCGCGTCGTACGGGGTCGCCTGGGCCATCCAGACGGCGTCCTCGCCGGTGCGGGCGACGTCGGCGGCGTAGCCCTCCTCGACGAGCCCGCGCCTGATCAGGGCCGCCATCTTCAGCTCGTCCTCGACGACCAGAGCCCGCATGCACACATTGTGGCTCCCGAAGATGAGAGTCGGGTGAGACGCGGAACGGCGATGGTGTCAGACACCGGGCCGACGCCGA
>JBKPFP010000086.1:0-10442 GCA_046744435.1 Actinomycetota bacterium
GACTACAGACCCGCGATTATCCCCGACTGCACTCGAGCGACGCACGCTCGCACAGGCCAACGTCGGCGGTTGGGCCGTCGATCGTCGGGCGCGTGAGTCCTACTTGGACGCCGGTCTGAACCGCCAGTCCGGGAACGTCTCGCGCAGGAGGGGCAGCGCCTCGGCCCAATGGCTTTCGTCGAGAAGCGCCGGCTCGTGAAGCTCGTGTGGCTGCCCCGCGCGCGTCGAGTAGCCCCAGCGAAGCCCGAGAACCGGGAACGACTCCCTGCTGATCAGCGCATCTGGGCTCGCCGTCAACCACGAGTCGGCGATGAACGTGGTGTCGCTCTCGGTTGATGCCGGCGCGTCGAACAGCGTCGGACACTCGCCGAACGACGTGAACGGCACGCCGAGGCCACGGAGCTGCGGCGGGCCGTCGACCCACTCGTGATGACCGGGAGGTGCCTTGTCGACGCCAGCCGCCAGCGGCTGACTCGATTCAAGCACGTCGATGCGGACGATCTGAACCCAACCCATGACCGCCGCGTACCCGGCGAGCGGACACTCCGTCCGCGCCGTGAGCACCGGAAGCCCCTGCGCGAGTTCGGTAGGCCACGCCAACCGGAGCGCGCCGTAACCCCATCGCTGCGGATCCTCGTTCGCATGGAACGAGACGATGACGCTGCCCTCGGCTCCACGCAGCCGGAACGGAAACCGCTCTGTCATCACGACCAGCTCTTGTTCACAGGGATTAAGCATCTCAGTAACGACAGCTCGGCCGCCGACTCGCTTGCTAGACGTGAGCTCGGTCCGCGGCGGCAGCAGCCCGGCGGGCAGCGCATCGGGCATGCGACGGCCTTGCCCGTCCGCCCGCACGCGGAGCTGACGGCCTGACGCCCCTCTGGTTACTGTCCCGCGCCGCCGCCGCCCTGGCCCGCGGCGATGCCGACGACGCCCAACGTGAGCGCGCCTGAGCAGGCCAGGACGACGGCCCGCGGTCTGATCCGGAGCGCGCGGGGAGGCCGCAGGGCGACCTCCCCGGGAGGGGATGCGCCTCATTCGTGCACCTGGATGTTCCCGCGGCTGAGCGTGGCGGAATCCCAGTCGTGGCGGTCCTTGTCGATGTAGTTCAGCGGTTCTCCCTCGGTCCGCTGGGCGTCGACGACGGTCGCGGGCGGCGATAAGGCCAGTCCGCCGTGTCGCGCACTGGGTTCGGAGCGGGGCCGCCGGCCAGGGCGACGAAGGGTCGCCCTGCCGCTGTGGCCGACGAGCCCCGACGAGAGCATCAGGAACGGGACGACGCGGACCTCGTACGGGCTGCCCGCGCTGGTCGCCCTCTGGATGAACACGCGCTCCGACGTCGTCCCGCCGGCACCTGCGAAGCCGACCTGGGTGCCATTGTTGTCGTAGACGTAGAGGTCGAAGTCGTCGTCCGCTCTGGAAGCTATTCAGCCGCATGAAACTCGGCGGTAATTATCCGAGCTGGAGTGCAAAAATGCAAACGATAATTCGCATCCTGATATACAACAAGAATTGCGTGCTTTCTAAACAGTATGACTGACGAGTCAATCGCCGATAAAATTCTAAGTGATTTTAAGTGACTGATTCGTCAATCACGCAGATTCTGGTTTCGAAGCTTCTGAAACGTGCTGAAAGCGACTACGTGCCCGGCGTGGCGTATCCGCGCATGCCGTCGATCAGTAGCGCGTAGAAGCGGTCGGCCAGCTCGTCGGTGTCGCGGCCCGGTTGCAGCCACGTGTAGGCCCAGTTGGCGGCCGACAACGTGAGCAGCGCCGCGGTCGCGTCGTCGAGGTCGGTGCGCAGATCGCCGAGCTCGCGGCCTTCCCTGAAAAGAGCCCGGACGCGCTCCTCGTAGCGGCGGCGCTCGGCGAGGATCTCCTCGCGCCGCTCGCCGTCGAGGTAGCGCCACTCGCGGACGAAGACGGTCGCCACGTCGAGCTGCTCGGCGACCACGCGCAGGTGTGCGCGGAGCGCGAGACGGATCTTCTCGGTCGCCGGCAGCCGCTCGGGAATCGCGTCGAGTGCTGAGTGGAAGGCGTCCGCGCCCTCGCGCATGGTCTCGTAGAGCAGGTCCTGCTTCGAGGCGATGTGGGCGTAGAGCGAGCCCTTCTGCACGCCCATCGCCTTGGCGAGATCGCCGATCGAGGTGCCGTGGTAGCCCTTCTGGGCGAAGAGCCGCGCGGCCTCACGGGTCAGCTCCGATCGACGCGCAGACATAGTACGATCTACCCTAACGATCGTTCGTTACGGAGGCGAGATGACCGCACGCGAAGACGAATTCCTCGAGTACGTGCAGGGCGGCGGCCAGGTCGAGACGACGGACTGGATGCCGGACGACTACCGGGCGAAGCTGATCAAGTTCATCGAGATGCACGGCAACTCGGAACTGATGGGCGTCCTGCCCGAGCGCGAGTGGATCCTGCGCGCACCGACCCTGCAACGAAAGCTCGCGCTGACGGCGAAGGTGCAGGACGAGGTCGGGCACTCGCAGCTCATCTACCGGGTCGTCGAGGACCTCGGCAAGCCGCGGGAGCAGTGCCTCGAGGACCTCATCGCCGGCAAGAGCAAGTTCCACAACGTCTTCCATTACCCGACGAAGACCTGGGGTGACGTCGGCGTCATCGCGTGGCTGGTCGACGCGGCCGCGATCATCAGCCAGAAGGCGCTTCTCAAGTGCTCGTACGCGCCCTACGCGCGGATCATGAAGAAGATCTGCTGGGAGGAGTCGTTCCACATCCTCCACGGCCGCGACGTGGTGCTGACGATGATGAACGGCACCGACGAGCAGCGTGAGCTCGTCCAGGAGGCGCTCGATCGGTGGTGGGGCCCGCTCATGCAGTTCCACGGCAACCCGATCGCGAAAGAGGATGACCCGATGTACGTCTGGAGGATCAAGAGCCAGGGCAACGACGAGGCGCGCCAGCAGTTCCTCGACGGCTACGTCCCGCAGATCTGGGAGCTCGGGCTGACCGTGCCCGATCCGAAGCTGCGCAAGAACGAGGACACCGAGCGCTGGGAGTTCGGCGAGCCCGACTGGGACGAGCTGAAGCACGTAGTCACCGGGCACGGGCCGCGGACACAGGACCGGCTCGGTCTGCGCCAGACGACCCGCGAGGAGACGGCGTGGGTGCGGCAGGCTGTGCGCGCGGAAGCGGCGTGATCTACGAGGTCTTTCGCCAGGAGCGGAAGGGGCAGCCGTTCCAGCACGCCGGCTCCGTCGAGGCGCCGAACGAGGAGTTCGCCGACTGGTACGCCCGCGAGCAATACGGGCGGCGCGGCGAGTCGGTCGCGCTCTGGGTCGTGCCCCGCGAGGCCGTCCACGAGATCGGCGAGTTCATCGACGAGCTCGAGCGCAACTACCACCGCGTCGACGGCTACCCGCTGAAGGAGAAGCTGAAGGAGGCGCGTGAACGCGCAGGCACTGTTGGAGATCGCTGACGACGAGCTGATCCTCGGCTGGCGCAACTCCGAGTGGACGGGTATCGCCCCCTTCCTCGAGGAGGACGTGGCCTTCTCGTCGATCGCGCAGAACGAGATCGGGCACGCGCGGGCGCTCTACGAGCTCGCGGCGCGCGACCTCGGCACGACCGCCGACGAGCTCGCGTTCGACCGCCAGCCGGACGAGTACCGCAGCTCGATGTTCGTCGAGCTGCGCCTCGTGCCCGACTGGGCGACGACGATCGCGCGTCACTGCCTCTACGAGCAGGCGGACGAAGAGCGAATCAAGGCGCTGATGGAGTCGGACGACCCGGAGGTCGCCGGCCTCGCCGCGAAGATCGACCGCGAGGAGACATACCACCGGATGCACGCGCAGATGTGGTTCGACCGTCTGCAGGACGAGCCCCGCTTCCTTGAGGCGCTCGACGAGCTGCGCCCGTTGGTCGGCCGGCGCGGGGAGCACATCCCGGACTTCGCCGAGTTCTGGGAGGAGATGACGGTCGTGCGGCGCTCCGTCGCGGGGGCGACGTGGTAACCACCGAACAGGTCTGGGACGCGCTCGCCGAGATCCCCGATCCGGAGATCCCGACGATCTCGATCGTCGACCTCGGCGTCGTCCGTGACGTCGCAGTCGAGAACGGCACCGTGCGCGTCGAGTTCACGCCGACCTTCCTCGGCTGCCCGGCGCTCGAGGTGATGCGCGAGCAGATGGCCGAGCGGATCCGCGAGCTCGGGGCCGAGCCGAAGGTGCAGGTCGTCCTCGACGACTCGTGGTCGACCGACCGCATCACGCCGACCGGGCGGGAAAAGCTGCGCAGCTCGGGCTTCGCGCCGCCCGCTCCGCGAAGCGCGGGCGAGCCGAAGCTCGTGCAGCTTCAGACCGGAACCTTCAAGTGCCCGTACTGCGGCTCCACTGACACGCGCCTCGAGAACATCTTCGGGCCGACTCCCTGCCGCTCGCTCCGCTACTGCGAGAGCTGCCACCAGCCGTTCGAGCAGTTCAAGACGATCTAGTAGCCGCAGGCTCGCGAAGCCACCCGTCGCACGTCCGGCGTGGGAGGGGGAAGCGGCTCGCCGCGCTCGAGTGAGGTGTTCAACCCGCGGAGCTGCTCGACGACGCGCCGCTCCTCGCGCGCACTGCGGGCATACACCCGGACCACGATCGACCCAGTGAACAGGACGAGCCCGTCGTGGCGCGCGGTCGGGACTCCACGCAGGGATGGTCGTCTGCTGCATCCCACTGCCTGACTCCACTGCCTCGGTTGAATCCGGAAGTGCTGAATCTCGATCGGCAGCGCGCAGCCGCCCGCATCGAAGCCCTCCGGCAGTTCGCAGGTCCCGTACGTGAAGAACGCCTCCCCGCCGTCATTCCGCCAGTTCTCGGCGTGGGTCAGTTGCAGCCCGAAGAACGACGGCCCGGCGAAGTACATCGGTAGGCCGCTTTCTTCGCGGAGGTCCTCCAACTCGGCGGAACTGACGGTGCCGGTCGGAACGACGTTGCTCCGGGCGGCGCACGCCATGACTACAAGTGCGACGAGGCTGACGGCCGCGAGCCCCATCCACTTCCAGTATCGGATGATCGCGATTATAGCAAATATGCAATACATACGCAACGAGCCTGGGGCTGCGGAGCCGGAGGTAGCGTTCATCCCGTGGCCCACGTCCTGATCCAGTACTGCCCGTCTGAGATGGGTACGACGATCGGGCCGCGAGTCTCGCGGCCGAGCTGAACGCCGAGACCGAGCACGCGGCCGAGATCGAGCCGGGCGGCAATCGGCAGTTCGACGTGCTCGCGGACGGGAAGGTGGTCTTCTCGAAGCAGCGGGAAGGCAGGTTCCCGGAGCACGCGGAGGTTCGATCTCTGCTCAGTGACCGGGGCTGAGCACGGCATAGGCGAGCAGCAGCAACCAGCAGTAGAGCGCTGCAGCCGCTATCGCGGGCACCACTGTTCTCCGCCGCTTCAAGAACAGACCTTGGACAAGAAAGGCCAACGAGATCGCCGCCGCGGAAGCGATGACGGCGACTAGGAAGGTCGCCCCGCCATCGCGTGTCGCGTGCTCCCACCGCGAGACGTCGTCGGGCGCGTAGTAGTCATCGGCTCCAGCGGCATAAGCCACGATCGCCGCCACTCCAGCCGTTTGGAGCAAGCCGATCACGGCGTATCTCATGTTTGCTATTATAGCACCGGTGCGATATGAGTCCTGATGCCTTCGAGCGCCTCCGGGAGCGCCTCGCGCACGTTGACTACGACCAGGGGTGGTTCTTCGCTCAGATCGCCGACCAAGTCGCCGAGCAGCGAAAAGCGCACGGACTCTCTCAGAAGGAGCTCGCCGAGTTGACCGGGACGACGCAATCCGCAATCGCCCGCCTCGAGTCCGGGGGTCGACCACCGCGAATCGACACGCTCCTCCGCATAGCCGAGGCGCTCGACTGCGAGCTGATCGTCGAGTTGCGACCACGGACGAAACCGAGGGAGCCCGAATGAGCACACGAGTCGACGTCGAGGAGATCCAGACGACCAAGGGCGAGAGGCTGCTCGCCGCGGTTCTCGCCGTGTTCGTGCTGATCGGCGGCGTGTGGACGTACGAGAAGATCGACGACTACGTCGCCGACGCAATCGAGATCGACTACCGGGGCAGCAGTGCCGACCGGGCGGCCCGGTTCAGGCTCGAGCAAGCGGAGCTTCGCAGCGACCGGGCCGCAGGAGTGGAGGAGACTGCACGGGAGCGACTCGAGCTGAGCCGCGAGGCGTATCGAACGGAGCTCGACGCGGGGCACCCGGCGCCGGCGCTGCGTCGCGCCTACGGACAGGCGCAGTCGCGCCTCGCCCGCGCCGAACGCGAGGCACTCGCAGCTGAAGAGGCCGTGTCCGCCGCGAGGCCCGCCGCGGAAGAGGCCGACCGCCGCATCGCCAGGGAGATCGAGAGCAAGCAGGACCGCCGCGACTTGGTCACGTTCGTGCTCCGGTTCGCGTTCCTCGCGTCGCTGATCGTCTTCGGGTACTGGCTCCTCGCGCGCCTCCGCCGGCACGGATCGCGCTACTACCCGCTGGCGGGGGCGGTCGTCGTCGTCGGCTCGATCCTCGCGTTCGTACTCGCCGCCGACTACGTCACCGACTACGTCGACCCCCTCGATCTCGGCCCGTTCGTCCTCGCGCTGTTCGGGATCGCGGTCACACTGCTCGCTTTCATCGCGCTCCAGCGCTACCTCGCCAAGCGAATCCCGTCCCGGCGCGCCCGCAAGGGCGAGTGTCCCTTCTGCGGCTATCCGGTGCGCGGCAACGCGTTCTGCGAGGGTTGCGGGCGTGCGGTCGTAGCTGCGTGCGCATGGTGCGACAAGCGGCGCCGGGTCGGCGTCGCCCGGTGCGGAGCTTGCGGGGCGACTTAGGGCATGCTCAGCGCCCGCTGAAGCGCGGCTCGCGCTTCTCGAGGAACGCGTCGACGCCTTCGCGGAAGTCGTCGCTCTTCGCGGCGGCCTCCTGGAGCTGGGCCTCCCACTCGAGCTGCTGGTCGAGCCCGGACCGGAGCGCCCGGTCGAAGAGGCGCTTGGTCATCCCGACGGCGCGGGTGGGCATCGCCGCCAGCTGTGCGGCAACCTCGGACGCCCGCGCGGCGAGCTGGTCGTCGTCGACGATCTCGGACACGAGCCCCCAGTCATGTGCCTCGGCCGCCGACAGCCTGCGACCGGAGGTCATCCACTCGAACGCGCGCGAGTAGCCGAGCAGCCGCGTGACGAAGTAGGAGCCGCCGCAGTCGGGAATGAGCCCGACGTTGATGAAGGCCGGCACGAACGTCGCCGAGTCGGCGGCGATGCGGAGGTCGCAAGCACAGGCGAGCGACAGGCCGGCCCCGGCGGCTGCGCCGTTGACGGCTGCGAGCACCGGCTTCTCGAGCTCGCGGATCGCGATCACGGACGGGTGGTAGCTCCCGCGGAGACGATCGGAGACGCCCTCGCCGCCTTCCCGGAACTCGTTCAGATCTTGGCCGACGCAGAAGCCGCGCCCGGCGCCGGTGAGGATAACGGCGCGCACGTCCGCGGAGCGCGCGTCCTTCAGGGCTGCGAGCAACTGCCTGTGCGTCTCGCGCGTGAACGCGTTCAGCACCTCGGGGCGGTTGAGCGTGATCGTCAGGACGCCCCCGTCCTGCGCGGTCTCGACCTCGGCCATCGAGCCTCCTCCTGATGTGGAAAGACCGGCGCAATACTGGCGCATCCGCGTCTCCCACCCGTGCGTTCTCGGGCGGTAGCGTCCCCGCCGGAGGCGGAGCGGGCATTGCCCCGGGAGGGTGGGGGGAGTGGAGGGGAAACGGCCCGACGCAGCCCCGAGCGAGGTTGCTAGCTTGGCCCAATGACCGACCTGAGACTCGTCGACGCACTGGTCAACCCGCAGCCCGACAGGGCGGCGGACGAGAACGCCGAGCGCCAGGTCGAGGACGAAGCACTCGATGCCTACTCGCGCGCCGTCACATCAGTGGCGGAGCGCCTCTCACCATCTGTCGCCAGCCTCCGCGTCGCGCGGCGCGTCCGCGGCGGGCGAATGCTCGACGGTGCGGGCAGCGCCGTCGTCATCACGCCCGATGGCTTCACGCTGACCTCGGCGCACGTCGTCGCTCGCACCGACGGCTCCGGCCGCGCCGCCTTCATCGACGGCCGGGAGCACGACTTCCAGCTCGTAGGCTCCGACCCACTCTCCGACCTCGCAGTGCTCCGGCTCGACGCCAGCGACCTCACCCCTGCGGAGCTCGGCGACGCAGAGCGCCTGCGCGTCGGACAGCTCGTGGTCGCGATCGGCAACCCGCACGGGTTTGCCGGCTCGGTCACCGCCGGCGTCGTCTCTCAGCTGGGACGCTCGCTGCCGGTCGCCGCGGGACGGATCGTCGACAACGTCATCCAGACGGACGCCGCGCTCAACCCGGGCAACTCGGGCGGCGCGCTCGCGGACGGACGCGGCCGGGTCGTCGGCATCAACACCGCCGTCGCAGGCGTCGGCCTCGGCCTGGCGGTGCCGATCAACTCGGCGACCCGGCGGATCGTCGGAGCTCTGATGACTGAAGGCCGCTTCCGGCGTGCTTACCTCGGCATCGCCGGCGGCCCGAGGCCGCTGCCGCCCCGCCTCGCGGCGAAGCTCGGCCGCAAGAGCGCGGTCGAGATCGTCGAGGTTGTCGACGGCAGCCCGGCCGCGCAAGCGGGGCTCCGTCCCGAGGATCTGATCGTCGCCGTGGACGGCGTCGCGGTCGACGGCGTCAACGACCTCCAGCGGCTGATGGCCGGAGAGGTGATCGGCCACGAGGTGACCGCGAAGATCGTCCGCGGCGGCCGCGAGCTCGACGTCTCGATCGTCCCCCTCGAGCTAGAGACCTAGACGCATCCCGTCCGGACCGTGCTCGTGGCCGACGAGCTCGAAGACGATCTGCGCGACCAACGCACCGGCCGGCAATGCGAGGAGCAGAACGGCCCCTAGTGTCGAGGCGAGTGCCGCAGCCCCGAGCGCCAGCGGCACGGTGAGCACGCGCAGCCAGAAGTCGACGTCCCGCGCCGACCGCGCCGAGACGAGATGGATCAGCCCCATCGCGAGCATGGCCAGCGCGATCCCGCCTCCGATCGCCCATGCTGCCCCCTCCGGCACGTCGCCACTCTCGGTCGCCTTGATCGTCAACTTCACCCCCGCGCCGAACGCGGTGAGACCGAGCAGCAGCGGCAGGTGCGCATAAAGGTAGACCTGACCCGCCGCGATCGTCCGCCCGATGAGCGACATGTCGAGATAGTCGAAGTAGAGCCACCAGAGCGCTGCGGCAACGACGAACCCGAGCGCAGCGACCGCCCCGGACTCGAGCGTCCAGCTGACCGTGTCCGTGCCGATCACGACGGCGAGCACGGTCTCGCCGAAGACGATGATCGTAAACAGGCCGAGCCGCTCGGGGATGTGCGAGGCGTGGATCGGGACGAGCCGGATGCGCTCCGCGCTCAGCAGTGGGGTGCCGAGATCAACCGCGAGCGCCACGCCCCACATCACGTAGCGCGCAGGGGCGGCAAACGCGAGCGAGACGAGCCAGAGGCCGATCGACGCCGTGAAGGCCGAGATGTAGACGTTCACGAGCGGCCGTGCGGCCGGCACGCTGAGCCAGGCGCGCACGTAGAGGAGCACGAGCACGGACCGGACGGCCACGTAGCCGATGACGAAGCCCGTGGAAGCGCCCGCGAAGACATCCGGGATCGCTGAAGCGAGCGCGGCCACCGCGAACATCCCGCCGACCATCAGCACCCGATGGATGACGTCGTCGGTGTCGAAGCGATCCGCGTAGAAGGTGAAGCCGACCCAGGCCCACCAGACCGGCACGAACAGGCCGGCCAGGATCAGCCCGTCCCGCAACGTGATCTCGTTCCCGAGCCCGTTCGAGAGCTGTGCGACGGCGACGACGAAGACGAGGTCGAAGAAGAGCTCGAGCCAGGTCGCGTGCCGCTCGTCGTCGCTCGACTCGAGCGTCCGTATGCGCGGCGGGTCCCGCCACCGTGATGAAGCAGCCGGGATCTTCGGGGCGACGTTCAGCGCCGCAACATTCTCATCACGGCGAGCAGCGTCACAGCGCCGATCACCGCCAGGCGCGTCAGATCGAGCGCCGGACGCCACGAGACGTCACCGTCCTTGATCACCCACGCGCCGACCGGGCGCCCGATCAGGCCGAAACCGCCGCCTCCGTTCCCTTCGTTGTCGCCGCCGCCGCCCGTGCCGCCGAAGACCGCGGCCGCCGGCACGACCGTGACGCCGTCCTGCTCGACGGGATCGCCGTAGATCCTGCGCACGTTCACCGCGTCACGGTGACCCTGCAAGAGAGCATCGAGATCCATGCTTCACCTCCCTCCGAAGTCGGGCTTCCTCTTTTCCAGAAACGCATTCAATCCCTCGCGCGCGTCCTCGGAGGCGAAGGCGAGGTAGAGCAGCCGCCGCTCGTGCTCGAGCCCGAGCTGCAGCGGGCTCTCGTAAGCCCGGTCGACGGCCTCCTTCGCCA
>JBKPFP010000324.1:0-1337 GCA_046744435.1 Actinomycetota bacterium
GACGGCGGTGCCGTGGGTCGCGCGAAGGACAAGCTCGTCGGTGGTTTCGTCGTAGAGGTAGACGAAGCACGCCTCGGTGCCGAGGGCCTCGGCGACCTTGCGCGCGACGAGCGCGAGCACCTCTTCGAGGTCGAGCGTCGAATTGACGGCGGCGATCGTCTCGGTCAGCAGGCGGAGGTGACGCGCGGGAGCGTCCATCGGGACGATTGTAGGACTGGACTTTCGAAGCACTGTTCGGACGAGTAGTTGAAAACAGCACAAGGCTGAGGGAAGATCGAATGCAACTGCGCCGTCCAGAGAGAAGGAGACTCGGCTCCGGCTAAGCGGTGCCGAGAAGAGAAAGGAGCAGCTATGGAGGAGATAGCGGCACGGGCCTTGCTCGTGCCTGCGGCCGACGTGAGCGAAGGGCTCACGACCTCCGTGTCGCGGTCGGAAATCGAGGACGTCCTCGAGGGCGAGGATGCCCCCATCGAGCTCGTTCTCGATGTCACTCGTTTTTCCGACCGCGGGGCCGGCGAGACGCACCGCGTTTCGGTCTCGTGGGAGCGAACCGACCTCGAGCAGCTCCTGCGAGAGGCGCAGGGTGACGATGTGATCCTCACGTTCGATCGGGAAGCGCTTCGGCAGGCAGTTGAGAGCGACGTCGAGGGGCACGGAGTCCGAGAGACGGTGCTTGCCCTCGCGGTCGCGGCGACAGCCGCGACGGGAGCAGCGGCATCGGCTGCGGCCGAGCCCGGTCCGCTTCTCGGAACGCGCGGGGCGGTCGCTGTCCAGTCCACAGCCAGCCAGGACGACCGGGCGGTTCCACGAGCGACGCCGACCCCCGACCCCGTCCTCGGTGTGGACGACCGGGCGGTTCCACGAGCGACGCCGACCCCCGACCTCGTCCTCGGTGTGGACGACCGGGCGGTTCCACGGGCCGCTCCCGTCGACGCGCCAAGCGTGGCGCCCGACGACCGGGCGGTGCCACGAGCGGCCCCGACTCCGACACCGGATGTCGCTCCCGACGACCGGGCGGTACCTCGGGCGACGCCGGTTGAGGCCCCTGATCCGAGCCTCGCTCCGGACGACCGCGCGGTGCCTCGGGCCACGACGCCGGTTGCACCCCCTGCTACCGGCACGGTGTCGGATCCAGGGATCTCCTGGGCCCCGAGCCCGGCCGAGACGGCGGCTCTGGCTGGTGCGATCGCTCTGGCGATCACCGGCGCGTTCTTCGTCGTCGGCGGCCGGCGCCGGCTCCGGCCTGGCCAGGCGTAAACCAGAGGAAGAGCGGAGCGCCGCCTTGCGCGGGCGGCGCTCCGTGCAACGTGCTGCGCTGCTTACAGAGTTCTTACCGG
>JBKPFP010000104.1:0-2070 GCA_046744435.1 Actinomycetota bacterium
GATGAGGGCTGCCGCGCGCAGGGCAGTCAGGCGGTCGCGGTCTGCCCTTCGCTCAGGTAGCGGATGAGGCCCCCGGCGACGACGATCTCCCGCTCGCGCGGCAGCAGGTCGTGTGTGAGCGTGATCTCCCCCACGCCGTCGATCTCCGTCGGCACCTCGTCCTCACCCTCGGCGATCTCGCGCAACCCCGAGATCCGCCACGTCTGCCCCAGCTCCGCCTTGCCGTAGTCGTCCTCGCCCGAGAACAGGAGGGGCACGATGCCCTGCGCGATGAGGTTGCGCCGGTGGATCCGCGCGAAGCTCTTCGGGATCACCGCCCGCACCCCGAGCTGTGCCGGCGCGAGCGCCGCGTGCTCGCGGCTCGAGCCCTGGCCGTAGTTGTGCCCGGCGACGATGAAGCCGCCGCCCCACTCCTTCGCCCGCCTCGGGAACTCCTTGTCGCGGTGCTGGAAGGTGAACTCGGCGATCGCGGGCACGTTCGAGCGGTAGGCCATCACGGTCGCCCCGTCCGGGGACAGGTCTCCAGTGGAGATGTCGTCCGGGGCGACGATGAGCACGCGCAACTCGAGCGTGTCGGGCAGCTCCTTCTGCTCGGGCGGCGGCTTGATGTTCGGCCCGCGCGGGATCTCGATCGACGCCGCCTCCTCGGCGGGCGCCGGCGCGAGGATGTGCGCCTGGACGACCGCGGGCCGGGCAGGCGGGCGCTCCGCGAGCTCCGGCACCGGCAGCTCGCGCGGGTCGGCGATTACGCCCACGAGCATCGAGGCGGCCGCCACGGCGGGCGAGCAAAGGTAGACCTGGTCGTCGGCGGTGCCGCTCCGGCCGGGGAAGTTGCGGTTGAACGTGCGCAGGGAGTTCGACCCGGACGGCGGCGCCTGACCCATGCCGACGCAAGGCCCGCAGGCTGGCTCGAGCATCCGCACGCCCGCGGACAAGAGGTCGACGTACGTGCCCGACTGCGTGATCTGGTCGAGGATCTCGCGCGAGCCCGGCGTGGCCGTGGCCGAGATCAGCTGCTCGGAGATCTGGTTGCCGCGCAGGACGGCGCCGCAGACAGCCAGATCCTCGTAGGACGAGTTGACCGACGAGCCGATGCAGACCTGCGCGAGCTCGGTGCCGACGAGCTCGTCGACCGGGACGACGTTGCCCGGGCTCGACGGCTTGGCGACAAGCGGGACGAGCGCCGCGAGGTCGATCTCCTCGACCTCGTCGAAGTCGCCAGGGCTGTCCCCCGTCGGCAGCTCGACGAAGTCTCCGCCGCGCTCCTGCTCCTCGAGCGCCCGCCGCGTCTCCGCGTCGGACGGAAAGATCCCGCCGGTGGCACCCAGCTCCGCGATCATGTTCGCGATCGTCCCGCGCTCGGTATAGGAGAGCGTCGCCACCCCGGGGCCGGTGAACTCGAACAGGCAGCCGCGCCCGCCGCGCACCCCGCGGCGCCTCAGCAGCTCGAGGATGACGTCCTTCGCCTGGATCCAGGGCCGGTCGAGCTCGTTCTCGAGGAAGACGCCAACGATCTTCGGGCAGGGCAGCTCGAACGGATGGCCGGCCATGCAGACGGCGACGTCGAGGCCGCCCGCGCCGATCGCGATCATCCCGCACGACCCCGACTGCGTCGTGTGGCTGTCCGCGCCGACCAGCGTCTTCCCCGGAGCGGCGAACCGCTCACAGTGCACGTAGTGGCAGATGCCGTTGCCGGGGCGGGAGAACCAGGCGCCGTAGCGCGCGGCCATGGCCTGCAGGAAGCGGTGGTCGTCAGGGTTCTTGAAGTCGATCTGGAGGATGTTGTGGTCGACGTAGACGACTGCGGTCTCGACCTCGATCCGGTCATGGCCGAACAGCTCGAACTGCATCATCGCCATCGTCCCGGTCGCGTCCTGCGCGAGCGTCTGGTCGATGGAGATACCGATCTCCTGGCCGGGAACGAGCTCCCCGCGCACCAAGTGCTCCTCGAGGATGCGGCGTGCGAGCGAGGCCATGGTCACATGCAGTATCGCGAATCGAGCTTGCCGCAGCTGGTTTCCTCGGTTTCCTGACCCGTCACTCCGTGCCCGTATGCGAGCGGGACAGTGC
>JBKPFP010000261.1:0-4074 GCA_046744435.1 Actinomycetota bacterium
GACATGAAGGACTACGCGCTCGCCGTCGGCAAGGTGCGGCACATGGGCGAGCCGGTCGCCGCCGTCGTCGCGTCGTCGCGGGAGCTGGCGCGGGACGCGGCCGAGCTGGTCGAGGTCTCGTACGAGCCGCTGCCCGTTCTCGTCGATGCGCGCGAGGCCCAGGCTGCCAATGCGCCGATCCTCCACGAAGAAGCCGGGTCGAACGTCGTCTGGTCGGGGCTCTTCGACTGGGGCGACTACGACGCCGCTCTCGACGCCGCCGACCACGTCGTCCGTATCGACCACCTGCACTTCGACCGCTTCTCATCAACGCCGTTGGAGTGCGCCGGCTGCGTCGTCGAGTTCGACAAGGGCACGCAGCAGTGGACGCTGTTCGGGAACCACCAGATGCCCGGCATCGGGATCATCTGGATGGCCCCGGCGCTGCGTACGGGCACCGACAAGCTGCGCTTCGTCTCGCAGGACATCGGCGGCGGCTTCGGCAACAAGATCTGCCTACACCCGCAATTCACGGCGTGCTGCCTGCTCGCGCGCAAGCTCGGCCGGCCGATCCAGTGGACGGAGTGGCGCACCGACCAGCACATGGCGAATGCGCACGGGAACGAGCGGCACTTCCTCGATGTCGAGGTGCCGGTCAAGGCCGACGGGACGATGCTCGGGTTCCGCGTGAAGGCGATCGACGATTGCGGCGCTTTTCCGCGCTACGAGCCGCTCGGCTGCATCATCTGGGCGCAGGTCACGCCCGGGCTCTACCGGTGGCGCAACATCCGCGTCGACTTCACACAGGTGACGACGAACAAGTCGCCGGTGTCGCCGAACCGCGGCTACTCGCGCATGCAGCACCTCTGGCTGACCGAGCGGATCATGGACATCGTCGCGCACCAGCTCGAGCTCGATCCGGTCGAGGTGCGGAAGCGCAACTACATCAAGAGCGAGGAGATGCCCTACGAGACGCCGAACGGCTGCGTCTACGACTCGGGCGACTACGCGAAGTGCCTTGACATCGCACTCGACCTCGTCGATTACAAGGGGATCGAATCGCGGCGGGCCGACGCTGAGAAGCGCGGCAAGCTTCTAGGAGTCGGGATCGGGTCGACGCTGGACTCGGGCACGAACAACTTCGGCCAGTCCCAGCTCTTGAATCCCGAGCTGCAGTTCTCGGGCAACAACGAGGTCGCGTCGGTGCGGCTCGACATCTTCGGCGAGATCGTCGTCACGCTGGGGACGACGCCGCAGGGGCAGAGCCACGAGACGGTCACGGCGCAGCTCGTCGCGGACATGCTCGGCGTGACGCCCGACGACGTCCACGTGCGGGCCGGGCACGACTCGTACTGGAACTCGCACGCGGGCTTCTCGGGGACGTACGCGTCGCAGTTCGCCGTGACCGGGTTGGGCGCTGTGGAGGGCGCGACGAAGATGCTCGCGGAGCAGATCCAGCGGTTGGCGGGCGTGATCCTGGGCGGCGTGCCGCCGGAGCAGATCGAGCTCGCGGAGGGCCACGCGCGCATCAAGGGCACCCCGGAGGCGGCGCTGCCGTTCATGGCCTGCGGGGCGATCATCAATATGAACAACGCGGGCCTGCCGCCGGAGCTGGACGACGTGACGCTGAACTGCCGGTACGTCTACAAGCCGCCGTTCCAGGTGCCCGACACCGAGCGCAAGTACGGGAACCTGACGCTGACGTACGCGACGCAGGTGCACGTGGCCGTGATCGAGGTCGACAAGGAGACGGGCACGTACGAGATCGTCGACTACGCGGCCGTCGACGACTGCGGCAAGCGGATCCATCCACAGATCGTCGAGGGCCAGGTGCACGGGGCAGCGGCGCAGGCCTTGGGGGCGGCGATGCACGAGACGTTCCCCTACGACGAAGACGGCACGCTTCTGACCGCCAATTTCTACGACTACCACGTCCCGCATGCCCTCGACATGCCGCCGATGAAGACGGGCTACATCGAATCCCCGTCCCCGTTCACGTCACTGGGCACGAAAGGCATGGGAGAGGGCGGCGGTGCGGGGATCCACGCCGTGTGCGCGGCGGTGCAGGACGCGCTGAGATCGGCCGGCGGCGGGATGGTGACGGACTCGCACAACCCGGGCTGGCGAGTGTGGGAGCTGCTGCAGAACCCGGACCAGTCGCGAACCGGCGTGAAGGTCGAGCGCCGAGCATGAAAGTCGAGGGCACGAAGCACTTTGACGCCCCGCGCGACGTCGTGTGGGAGGTCCTGAACGACCCAGCCCGCATGGCGAAAACGATGCCGGGCGTGAAGTCGTTCGACGTCGAGGACGATCGCCATTGGACGGCAAACGTCGTCATCCCGCTAGGCCTCGGCGGCCTGAAGATGAGCATCGACTTCGAGAAAACGGACGAACGAAGGCCCGACTTCGCTCGCCTACATGCCGAAGGCACGGGCGTGGCCGCGCTCCTGAAAATGGATACGCAGTTCGAGTTGAGCGAGTCATCAGGCGGCACCGACATGAAGTGGGAGGCCGATGTCCACCTCCTGGGCCAAGTCGGCTCAATGGGCCAGCGAGTCCTTCAGCCGATCGTCAGCCAGCAAGTCGAGAACGTGCTGACGGCGCTCGACAAGCAGGTGAGTGAGGCGGCAGGAAGCGGCGCGTCAACCGAAGGCATCGCGAGCATCACCTGATCGGGGCCTAAGTCCGCTCGAATAGCTCCTCGTAATCGTCCTAAACTCGGTCGATGGCCGTCTGCACTGAGTGCGGGCGGCAGAACGCCGACGACGCCCGCTTCTGTTCGGCGTGTGCTGCCCCGCTCGTCGCCGAGCAGGCGGCGCCTCGTGCGGTGCGCAAGACCGTCACGCTCCTCTTCTGCGACGTGGTCGACTCGACGCCGCTCGGCGAGCGGCTCGACCCGGAGTCGCTGCGCCGAGTGCTCGCGCGCTGGCACGAGTCGATGCGCAGGGCGCTCGAGCGGCACGGCGGCACGGTCGAGAAGTTCGTCGGCGACGCCGTCATGGCCGTCTTCGGCCTGCCGGTCGCGCACGAGGACGACGCGCTCCGCGCCGCGCGCGCGGCGGCCGACATGCGGGTCGTGCTCGCCCAGATCAACGTCGAGCTCGAGCGGGACTACGGCGTCCAGATCCAAGTACGCACGGCCGTCCACACCGGTGACGTGGTGGCTGGCGAGGGGGAGACGCTCGTCACCGGCGATGCGGTCAACGTCGCGGCGCGGCTTGAGCAGAACGCCGCGGCCGGAGAAATCCTCCTCGGCGAGCAGACCGCGCGCCTCCTCGGCGACACCGCGATCGTCGAGCCCATGCCGGAGCTCACGCTCAAGGGCAAGGCGCGGCCCGTGCCGGCCTGGCGCCTGCTCAGCATCCTCCCGGATGTGCCGGCCTTCACACGCCCGATCGCAACCCCGTTCGTCGGTCGGCGAGACGAGCTCGCGGAGCTCGAGGCCGCGTTCGAGCGCGCGTCGGCGAAATCGAGGTGCGAGCACGTCACCGTCCTCGGGCCACCGGGAATCGGCAAGTCACGCCTCATGCGGGAAGCCGTTGCATCTCTCGGCGCTCGCGCGCGCGTCGTGGTCGGCCGCTGCCTGCCCTACGGCGAGGGCATCACCTACTGGCCGCTCGTCGATATCGTGAAAGAGATCGCCGGCCACGAGCCTCGGGCCCGGCTCGTCGAGCTCCTGCAGCACGATGAGAATGCGGACCTTGTCGCCGATACCGTCGCCGCCGCGGTCGGCGCCGCCGAGGGCGGGGGATCGACCGACGAGACCCACTGGGCGATCCGCACGCTGCTCGAAGCGCTGGCCGGCGACCGGCCGCTGGTCGTCGTCCTCGAGGATCTGCATTGGGCCGAGCCGAGATTCCTCGACTTCGTCGAGTACGTCGCCGGCTTCAGCCGCGAGCGACCAATTCTGCTTCTGGCGAGCTCGCGACCCGAGTTGCTCGAGAGTCGCCCGACCTGGCCAACACTCAGGCTCGAGCCGCTCGCCGCGCGGGACGTGGACGCGCTCATGGACGCGCTTCTCGCCGATCGCACGTTCCTGGGCACCACCCGCGCCAAGGTCCTCGAGGCAGCGGAGGGGAATCCACTCTTCGTCGA
>JBKPFP010000281.1:0-9714 GCA_046744435.1 Actinomycetota bacterium
GCTCCCGGGCCTCGACGACGACCGTCGCAGCGGCCAGGCCCGCAATGACCCTGTTGCGGGCCGGGAACCTCCACGGCGCCGGCTCGAGCCCGGGCGCGTACTCCGAGACGACCAGGCCGCGCTCGCAGATCCGCCGCGCCAACTCGGCGTGCGCCGCGGGATAGTTGCGATCGACCCCGCAGCCGAGGACGGCTACGGTCCGCCCGCCCGCCTCGAGGGCCCCGCGATGCGCTTCGCCATCGATGCCGCGCGCGAGACCGCTGACGACGATGAGGCCCGCCGCCGCCAGCTCCCGCCCGAGCATTCGCGCCACCTGCGCCCCGTAGGGAGAACAGGCACGTGCGCCGACGACGGCGACCGCCGCGTCACGGAGTTGCGAGACGTCCGCAGCCCCGCGCAGGAAGAGCACGGCCGGCGGATCGTGGATCGCCCTCAACAGCGGCGGGTAGTCCGGCGCCGAGCGGGTCAGCCAGCGAACGCCCGCTCCGTCAAGCGCTGCCTCGAAAGCTGCAACGTCGAACCGCCGCCGGAAGACAGCGAACCGCCGGTCACGCGGCTCTCTCACGACGTGCATGCCCGTCTCGGCGGCGTACGCCGCGAGCGCCAGCTCGCTCACGTGACCGTCAGCTCCCTGGGCGAGCGATAGGCGAGCGCCTCGGACACGTGCTCGGGGTCGACCCCGTCAGCCTCGGCCAGTGCGGCCACGGTCTCGGCGACACGGCGGGCCCGCGCGCGCCCACGGCCCGAAAGCGGCAGCCGCTCGACAGCGCGGTCCAGCAGCTCGGACGCCTCGGGCGACCATTTCAGGCGTGTCGCGGACAACCGCCGCCGCGCCGCCTCGACTCGAGCCCGCACCTCGCTCGATGCCTCGGCGTGCCCGGCGGCGAGCTCGTGTGCGCGCGGCCGCGGCATCGCGACGACGAGGTCGAAGCGGTCGAGCAACGCACGGGAGAGCTTGTCTCGGAAGGCCGCCAGGCGCTGCGGCGAGCAGGAACACTCGGCGGCCGGGTCACCGCGGGCGCCGCACGGACAGAGGTTCATCGTCGCCACGAGCTGGAAGCGCGCTGGAAACGTCGCGCGACCGCCGACGCGGGCGACGGCGACCGAGCCGTCCTCGACCGGCTGCCGCAGGGCCTCGAGCGCGGGTCGGGCGAACTCGGGCAGCTCGTCGAGCATGAGCACGCCTCGGTGGGCGAGCGTCACCTCACCGGGCTTCGGCCCGGGACCGCCCCCAACCATCGCCGCGACCGACGCGTTGTAGTGCGGCGAGCGAAAGGGCGGCCGCGCCACGAGCGGCCGGCCCGGGTCGACGAGCCCCGCGACCGAGTGGATGCGCGTCACCTCGAGCGCGTCGGACGGCTCGAGCGCCGGGAGGACGCTGGCAAGACGCCGGGCAAGCATCGTCTTGCCGGTTCCCGGCGGTCCCGCGAGCAGGAGGTTGTGCCGGCCCGCGGCCGCGATCTCGAGTGCGCGGCGCGCGCGTTCCTGTCCGCGCACGTCACCGAGATCCAGCTGCGGCGGCTCCGGGCCGTGGCCGTTGCGGGCAGGCGGGGGCTCGGGCTCGCACTCGCCGCGGAGGTACGCGGCCGCCTCCGCCAGGTGCCGCAGCGGCACGGGCTCCACGCCCGCAAGTGCCGCCTCGGGCGCTGACGAAGCCGTGCAGAGGAGCCGAGTCAGCCCCGCCTGGCGGGCGGCCTCGGCCGCGGCGAGCACGCCGCCGACCGGCCGCAGCCGTCCGTCGAGCGCTAGCTCCCCGAGCGAGGCGTGCCCGCGCAGGCGATCGCGCGGGATCTGCCCCGAGGCAGCGAGCACCGCTAGGGCGATCGGCAGGTCGAACCCGGAGCCCTCCTTGCGCAGGCCCGCCGGCGCGAGGTTGACGGTGATCCGGCGCACGGGCCATTCGAGCTCGGCCGAGGAGATGCCGCTCCGCACCCGGTGCTTCGCCTCCTGACAGGCGCGGTCGGCGAGGCCGACGATCGAGAAACCGGGCACCCCGTTCTCCAGGTGCGCCTCGACCTCGACCCGGCGGGCGTCGAGCCCGACGATGGCGTGGGTGACCGTGCGCGCGAGCACGCGGGCGACGCTAGACGGAAGCTGCGCACGTGTCTGTGACGGGACTGTGCTGAAATCCGCGCATGCCCCGCCGCCCGAGATTGATGCTCTTCGTGGGCGCCGCGGCCCTCGTCGCGGTAACCGCGGCGACAGCCGCGGGCCCGCCCGTCGCGGTCAAGTCGTCGAAACGCAACGAGACCGCCCCGGCCGCGGGCGACGAATGGTTCGCATGGTCGAAGTCGCGCGCGAACTATGGGAGCCCCTCGGACGTGTGGACGCAACGCTTGAGCGAGCCCGCCTTCAAGGTCAATCCGCCCAACACGCAGGCCTTCACTGGCGGCATCGACGGCTCTCGGCTCATCTACCAGGTCCTCTTCCGGAGCGGCGCTGGCGGATCGGACCTCCGGCTCTTCGACCTGCAGACCCGCCGCCACCTGCCGCTGCCAGCGGGCTTGAACACCACCCGCTGGGAGTGCTGCCCGACGATCTCCGGCGACTGGCTCCTGTTCGGCCGCGGGGTCGCGTACAGCCGGAACCTGCAGCTGATCGTGCTGCGCAACGTCGTCACCGGCGAGGAGCGCGTGCTCGACCGGCTCGTGAACCGCAACGGCCTGCTCGCCGCAGGGCAGATCAGCGGCAGCTTCGCGGTCTGGGGGAAGTGCAATCCGCACCCGCGGTGCCAGGTCGTCCGCTACGACGTCGCCACGCGGACGACGACGGCGCTCGCGGTGCCGCCCGGAAAGGTCGTGTACGGCCCGTCGGTCACGGCGCTCGGGACCACGTACTACGGCCGGAGCAACGTCGGGTGCGGCAAGGCCGTCGAGCTCGTCAAGGAGCCGCTGCTCGGCGCACCGGAGGTGCTCGTGAAGCTGCCCGCCGGCGAGGATCTCGACGTGACCTCGGCAATCGTGCAGATCGGCCAGCCCGCCGACGTCACGATCAGCCGGATCTACTACGACCGCATCGTCTGCAAGCGCCGGGCCTGGGACATCTTCAGCGTCACCGACCTCGAGCGCGGCCCGGCACCGTAGCAACGATCACGTCCTCGTAGAACTCGCCCGCGCGCCTGCCCGTGCGGCGGTTGACGTGTCGGCGATAGCGGGTCCCGACTACCAGGCCTGCTCGCTCCAGGATCCCGAGATAGAGGTCGCGGCGGTCGTTGATCACGATCACGACCGGGGCGCGGGCTTTCAGCGCCCCGCGTACGTTCAGGAAGGCCTCGGCCATCCCGTCGACGTAGTCGGCGACGGCCTGCGCGCCCGTGCCCCGCTCGGCACGCCCGAGCTCGAGCTCGCGGCGGTCGTCGAGATCGAGCAACTCGTACGCGTAGCGGTGCTGGTCGTGGTAATCGATGAGCCCCGGGTACGGCGGCGAGGTGACGACCCCGTCGAAGCGGCGGCCGAGCTCGAGGGTGCGCACGTCGCCGTGCCGGACGATGGCGTCGCAGCCCTTGGCGCGCAGCCGCGAGAAGTCGCGGATCCTGCGCAGCGTGTCGAGCGCGTAGCGGCGCAGGAAGTGCCCGGCGCGCTCGACCGGCCGGCAGCTACGCCGGTGCTTGTGGCACCAGTACTCCTCCAGCTGCGGGGCGCGCGGGAAGTCGAGATCGAAGTGCGTCGTCCGCCTTGCCGAGCGCGCCGCGCGGGCGAGGACGACTCGCAGGACGTCCGCGTGCCCGTATTCCGGCAGTAGCGAGCGGAAGAAGAGCAGCTCGGACGCGGCCCGCGGCGCGTACCAGTCGGTCACGTACTGGGATGGCGTCTCCACGATGTCCCCGTCGAAGCTCTCGAGCCGCCGCACGGCGTCGCGCAGCTCGTGCTCGAGCGGGAAGAGGTTGTACTCCCGCGTCTGCACCTCCCTGAGGAGGCAGTTGAAGGCGGCGACGTCGACGCCGGCGGCTTCGCGCCCGCTCTCGAGCGCCTGGACGAGGGTCGTCCCCGAGCCGGCGAACGGGTCGAGCACGCTGCGCGCCCCGGGCAGATGGCGCTCGAGGAGCGCCTCGACGAGCTGCGGGACGAACTTGCCGAGGTACGGGTGCAGGCGGTGGACGTGCTTCGTGCGCTCGCGCTCGGGCAGGTCGCGCTCCGACCAGGAGAGGTCGAGGTCGACGTCGAGCTCGCCATAAAGCGCTTCCTGGGTCGGCGCCATGCCCTGCCGAGCTTCGCCGTGCGCGCGGCGAGTCCTGGCGCTGCCACGTTCTGTCAGCATCAACGGGACAGTGCTACGCCGCACGGCCCGTCGGCAGGAGGGCGGTCAGCGGCGCGAGGCGGCGGGCGGAGCCGGGCTTCGCCCGGCGGGAGCCCGACGCCGGTCATGGAAGCGAGGTCGAAGTCAGAAGGCGTTCGCAACACGCTCGGATCTCCCCTCGCGCTCGGCGGCGACGTCGAACCTCACCGCGCAGCCGGCGTGCTCCGGGTGTGCCGCGAGCCAGGCCTCTCCCGCCCGCCGGAGCCTGCGCACCTTCTCCGAGGTGACCATCTCCAGCGGGTCGCCGCGCCCGGGTCCGCTCTTCGCCTTCACCTCGCAGAAGACGAGGGTCCGGCCCCGCCGCAGCACGAGGTCGAGCTCGTAGCCGCCGGCCCAGGCGTTCTCGTCCAGGACGCGGTAGCCGCGCAGGCGATAGGCCCAGCGCACGCGGCGCTCCGCCCGCGCGCCCGCCGCCCTGCTACTCGGCTTCGCCCTCGGCGGCGAAGCGGGCCGCGAGCTCCTCTTCACTGAGGTAGCAGAGCGCCTGGAAGGAGCGGCGATGGATCTCGGACGGCCCGCGCTCGCGCACGACCCGCGAGTGCCCGGGCGTGATGTAGCCGACGTGCGACCTGAAGCCGAAGTGCGGGTAGAGCGCATCCGCCCGTCGCATGTAGCGGTCGCGGACGACCTTGGCGACGATCGAGGCGGCCGCGATCGCCGCACTGTGCTCGTCGCCGTCGACGACCGCGAAGTGCTCGGGCGCCTGGCGGCCGAGCCGGAAGCCGTCGACGAGGCAGAGCTCGGCCGGCGGCGTCAGTGCGTGCAGCGCCCGCCGCAGCGCGTTCAGGTTCGAGCGGTGCAGGCCGACCCGGTCGATCTCGCCCGGCGACACGATCTGCACGGAGATCTGCGAGGCGCAGCCGACGACGGCGCGGAAGAGCTCCTCCCGCTCCTCGGGCGCCACCTGCTTCGAGTCGTTCAGGCAGGCGAGCGGCCGCACCCGGTGATCGCGCAGCGAGCCGTAGTCGAGCAGGACGCCGGCGACGACGAGCGGCCCGGCCAGCGATCCGCGCCCGGCCTCGTCCGCGCCTGCGACGAGACGCGCGCCGAACCGGCGGTCGTAGCGAAGGAGCCTAGCTCCGGTCTTCTGCGGGCTCTGGCTGCTGCTCTTCCTCAGCCGCGGCCTCAGGATGCCCGGGCTCGACCTCTTCTTCTGCGGTCTCCTCCGGCTCCCCGAGCGGCTCGACTTCCTCTGCGGCTGCTGCCTCGTCTCCGGCACCGGCCGAGGATACCGGCCCGGTGTGCTGCCGCTCGCGGACGCGCGCCTTTCGTCCCAGTTTCGACCGCAAGTAGTAGAGCTTCGCCCGGTTGACGTCGCCGATCGCCTGCACCTCGATCTTCTCGATCTTCGGCGAGTGCACCGGAAACGTCCGCTCGACGCCGACGCCGAACGACTGCTTGCGCACCGTGAACGTCTCACGCACCCCGGCGCCCTGGCGCTTGATGACGATGCCCTCGAAGACCTGGACGCGGCGCCGCTGGCCCTCGATCACCTGGAAGTGGACGCGGACGGTGTCGCCTGCCTTGAACTGGGGCAGGTCCGACCGCAGCTGGCGCTGCTCGAGTAGCTCGATGGGGTTCGTCATGGCGAGGAGAGGGCCCGGCGGGCCGGACGGCATGCTAGCGAATCGTGATCCGCTCCACGGGCCAGTAGGTCGCGATCACCGGGCCGACGAACTCGTCGCGGGCCACGTAGCCGAACCGGCGCGAGTCGCACGAGGACTCGCGGTTGTCGCCGAGCATCAGGTAGCGGTCCTCCGGGATCACGCGCGCGGGCAACGACTCACTGTCTCGGCGCTCGGGCTTCACGTACGGCTCCTCGAGACGCTTCTCGTCGATGTAGACCACGCCTCGCTGCACGCGCCACGTCTCGCCCGGCAGGCCGACGAGGCGCTTGACGTACACGCCGGAGGCGCCGCACAGCGCCAGCGCACGGCCCGGCGTGTTGAACGCGACGACGTCGCCGCGCTTCGGGTCGCGCAGCCGGTAGAGGACGCGCGAGACCGCGATGCGATCCGCGGTATCGGCCATGCAGCCCGCGGCCGGACGCGGACAGTGCAGCGTCGGCTCCATCGCCGAGGACGGCACGCGGTACGTCTTCGAGGTCACCGCAACGAGGACGAGGAGCACGCCCGCGACCGCAAGGAGGAGCAGCCCGAGGCGCAGCAGCCGGCGCATGACTACAAGAACCGGATCCGCTTCGGGGGCCAGTAGACGGCGAACACGGGCCCGATCAGGTTGTCGCGCGACACATAGCCCCAGCGGCGCGAGTCGCACGAGGACTCGCGGTTGTCGCCGAGCATCAGGTAGCGGTCCTTCGGGATCCTCCGCTCCGGGATCGTCTCGTTCAGAGGCCGCCGGTCGTCCTCGATGTACGGCTCGTCGAGCCTGCGCCCGTTGATGTAGATGAAGCCGTTGTCCTCGCGCCAGCGGTCGCCGGGGAGGCCGATCAGCCGCTTGACGAAAGTGCCGCCGGCGCCGCAGAGCGCCTGCGCCCGCGGGGGCGTCTCGAAGACGACGATCTCCTTCCGCTTCGGGTCGCGGAAGTGGTAGATGAAGCGGTTCGCCAGCACGCGGTCCGACCAGCGCGCCTCGCAGCCCTGGCTCGGTCGCGCGCAGTGCAGGGTCGGCTCCATCGACGACGACGGGATCCGGTACGGGTTGACGACGTACGCCTTGATCCCGATCACGATCAGGACGGCGCCGATGATCGTCACCGCCCAGTCGATGGCCACGCGCCACTGGCGCGGAAGGCCGCGCGTCAGGTAGTCGACCGGATTCCTCACGAAGCCGTCCTGGCCTTGCTCTGCTCGCGGCGCCACTCGGCGATGCGGGCGTGGTCGCCCGAGAGCAGGACCTCCGGCACCTGCCAACCGCGGAACTCGGCGGGCCGCGTGTAGTGCGGGTACTCGACGCCGCCCTCCAGACGGGCCGAGAACGTCTCCTCGAGCGCCGACTCCTCCGTGATCGCGCCCGGCAGCCGCCGTGCGACCGCGTCGAGCACAACCATCGCCGGCAGCTCACCGCCGGAGAGCACGTACGGGCCGATCGAGACCGACTCGGTCGCGAGGTGCTCGACGATCCGCTCGTCGAAGCCCTCGAAGCGTGCCGAGAGGAGCGTCAGGCGCTCCTCTCCTGCGAGCTCCTCGACGAGCGCCTGGTCGAGCTGTCGCCCCTGGGGCGTCAGAGCCACCACTCGCTGGTCGGGTTGACCGCCGTAGACGGCCTCGAGCGCCGCCGCCACGACGTCGACGCGCAGGACCATGCCCGCTCCGCCGCCGTAGGGCTCGTCGTCGACCTGCCCGCTGCGGAGCTGCGAGTAGTCGCGGTAGTTGAGCAGCCGCAGGTCGAGCTCCCCGCCGAGGACGGCGGCGATTGGGCGTTGCTCGGTGAGCCAGGCGAATGAGTGCGGGACGAGGGTAAAGACATCGATCTGCAAAGCGGTGGAGGTTACTCGCGGCCGGAGAAGCCGCGTCGGACAACGATTCGACTTGCGTCCAGATCGACCTTCTGCACGCAGGCGTCGACGAGCGGCAGCGCGACCCCGGTGTCGAGCTCGAGCACGTCGTTCGCGGGGCCGGGCGCGACCTCGACGACGCGGCCAAGCAGCGCGCCGCCTTCCTCCTCGACGTCCAGGCCGACGAGCTGGAAGACGTAGTACGAGCCCGGCTCCGGCTCGGGCAGGCTCTCGCGGGGAACCTCGAGCTCGGCGCCGCGCTTCACGGGTCGGTCGAGCCGGATCACGGGCCTACCGCCCGCGCGCTTCGACTCCACGATCTCGGCGGGCTCGCCCTGCACGAACAGCCGCGCGCCGAGCGCGAAGCGCTCCTCGGCCTCGCTCGCGTCCTCGACGACGAAGGCGCCTGCGAGCCCGTGCGGCCTGCCGACGCGCCCCACTTTGACGTTCACTGCAGAGACTCGAAGTATTCCGTCGCCTCCGCTCGAGACTGTGCCGCTCGGATGTTCTCGGCGACGAACGACTCGGCCTCTGGCCAGCCCGAGGCGAGGATCTCACTCGCCGCGCGCTCGACGTCGAACGGCGTGCGGCGGAACTCGACGTCGTCGGAGACGATTGCCCAGAAGGCGGCGACGTCGTCCTCGGCAGGCCACCCGACCGAGCCCGCGTTGACCCAGCGGTCGCGCTTGAACTGCATGTGCGTGTGACCGGCGATGACGAGGCGGGCGTCGACGCCTTCCAGAGCGTCCTCGAACCGTTCCGGCGGCGACGCGTCGGTAAGGATCGGCCGCATGTCGTTCCGCGGCGTGGCGTGGCAGTACAAAACGCCGTCCAGCTCGACGGTCAGCGGCCAGCCCTGCGACCACGCGAACGTCTCGTCGTCGAGCTTGGACCGCGTCCACTCGTCGGGCTCGCGCTCGCAGTTCCCGCGCACGAAAGAGGCCTCGACCGAGCGGACGAGTGCCGCCGTCTCGGCCGGTTGCGGGCCGAGGAAGAGATCGCCGCCGAAGACGATCGCGTCGACGTCCTCGCGCTCGACCTCGGCCAGCACGGCCTCGAGAGCCGGCACGTTGCCGTGCACGTCGTACAGCGCCGCGACCCTCAAGGCGCCGCTTGCGGCGCCGCCTTCAGGACGCACGGGCTTTGCTCGTGCGTCCGTCTGAAATGACCGGTCGACCCATCTGAAATCTCAACCCAGACCGATCTGGGCTATTCGACGATCTCGAGCAGGACCCGGCGATGCGAACGCGCGCCGCTCGCCCGCACGACCGCGCGCAGCGCTCGCGCGATCCGGCCCTGGCGCCCGATCACCTTGCCGATGTCGTCCTTCGCCACGCGCAGCTCGAGCACGACGGCGCCCTCGCGCTCGACCTCCTCGACTGAGACCGCATCGGGCTCGTCGACCAGCTGCCGCGCGAGGTAGGCGAGGAGGTCAGCCACCGAGGTTCTTGATCTTCAAGAGCCGCGCGACCGTGTTCGACGGCTGCGCGCCCTTCGAGAGCCAGTCCTTCACCCGCTCCTCGTCGAAGTCGATCGTCGACGGCTCCGTCTGCGGGTTGTAGCGCCCGACGATCTCGATGAACCTGCCGTCCCGCGGCGAGCGCGAGTCGGCGACCACGACCCGGTAGATCGGGTTCTTCTTCGACCCGACACGGGTCAAACGCATGCGAACTGCCAAGCCTTACCTCCGTTGTTGTTCTTGCGCCTGCTGCAGCAATTCAGGCGGAATCCCCGGCATCTTGCCCTTTTTCATCTGCTTCATCATCTTCTGCATCTGCTTGCGGGCCGAGAGCAACTGGTTCACCTGCTGGATCGTCGTTCCGCTGCCGGCGGCGATCCGCTTGCGCCTCGATCCGTCGATCACGTGGGGCATGCGGCGCTCCTGGGGCGTCATCGAGAGCACGATCGCCTCGACGCGGCCCATCTCCTGCTCGTTCACGTCGAGGCCCTGGAGCTGCTTG
>JBKPFP010000112.1:0-2999 GCA_046744435.1 Actinomycetota bacterium
TCGGCGTGAGCCGGAGTCGGCGGCGCTGAGGACGGGGCACACTCACGATTCGCAAGTCCTACCCGGACGGTCGCAAGTTCCATCGTCGCGAGACGCTTGACCCGGGTCAGGGCCTGACGGATTCTTCGTCCGTCAACGACGGGGAGGCGAAGGTGGCGAGGACACCGTTCGGACGAATGCTCGAGGAAGCCGCGGCAGCCGCACGGGAATCATGGGCTCGCGGGGTCGACGTCGACGCCGTGCTCGAGGAGCGCGAGGAGCGCAGGACGATGAGGCGCGAGCTGCTGCGCGACGCCGGTGCGGTCGGCGCCGTAGCGGTCGGGGCCACGGCCTTCGGCCGCTTCGCTCCAGCCGCGCGTGCGGCCGCCGCCCCGCGCATCGTCGTCGTCGGAGCGGGTCTCGCCGGCCTCACCGCCGCCTACCGGCTCAAGCAGGCGGGCTACACCGCGGCGATCCACGAGGCCTCGAACCGGGCCGGCGGGCGCTGCTGGACGCTGCGAGGTGCGTTCGTGGATGGCCAGATCGCCGAGCACGGCGGCGAGCTGATCGACCAGGGCCACGCCGCAATCCGCCAGCTTGCCCAGGAGCTCGGACTACGGCTCGACAACCTCCTCCAGGTCGAGCGGAACAACACCGAGCCGACGTACTACTTCGAAGGAGCCCACTACTCCTTCGTCGACGCGACACGCGACCTGCGCGACGTCTGGCAGAAGATCCACAGCGACATCTCCGCCGCCAGCTACCCGACGCTCTTCGACAACTTCACGCAGCGCGGCTTCGAGCTCGACCACCTCTCGATCGTCGACTGGATCAACGAGTCCGTGCCGGGTGGGAGCGGCTCACGCCTCGGTCAGCTGCTCGACGTCGCCTACAACATCGAGTACGGCGCGGAGTCGCGCGAGCAGAGCTCGCTGAACCTGCTTTACCTGCTCGGCTACGCCGGGCCCGGCAACCTGCGGATCTTCGGCAAGTCGAACGAGAAGTACCACGTCACCGGCGGCAACGACCAGATCGTCGACGGGCTGGTCGACTCGGTCGGGGGTCAGATCACGTACGAGTCTGAGCTGGTCGCCGTCCGGCGCAATTCGAACGGGACGTACGCGCTGACGTTCAGACAAGGCGGGACGGTCACCGCCGACCGCGTCGTCTTCGCGCTTCCGTTCTCCATCCTGCGCAGGTCGGTGAACCTCTCGCAGTCCGGCTTCACGCCGTTGAAGAGGACTGCGATCGCGCAGCAGGGGATGGGCACGAACTCGAAGCTGCACGTGCAGTTCCGCAACCGGCACTGGGAAGAGCTCGACTCGAACGGCGAGACGTTCGCCGACACCGGCTACCAGAGCACCTGGGACGTGACCCGCGCTCAGAGCGGCACCTCGGGGATCCTCGTCGACTACACCGGTGGCCGTATCGGAGCGAGCTTGGGTCCGGCACGCCGGAGGAGCGGGCGGCCGAGTTTCTGGAGCAGATCGAGCCCGTGCTGCCCGGCATCAGCGCGCAGTGGAACGGCCGGGCAACAGTCGACTTCTGGACCGGCTACCCCTGGACGCGAGGGTCCTACTCGTACTGGAAGGTCGGCCAGTACACGCGGTTCGCGGGCATCGAGGGTCGTCCCGAGGGAAACGCGTTCTTCGCCGGCGAGCACACGTCGATCGACTTCCAGGGCTACCTGAACGGCGCCGTCGAGACGGGGCAGCGGGCCGCCGGGGAGGTGATCGACTCGCTGAGCTAAGCTCGGCCCGATGCGGGCGATGGTGCTCGAGCGGGCCGGCGAGCGGCTGCGCGAAGTCGATCTGCCTCGGCCTGAGCCCGGCGCGGGCGAGGTGCGTCTGCGCGTCCGCGCCTGCGCTGTCTGCAGGACCGATCTCCACATCGTCGACGGGGAGCTTCCCGACCCGAAGCTGCCACTCGTGCTCGGGCATCAGGTCGTCGGCACGGTCGAAGACTCGGGCGGGGAGCGGTTCGCGGCAGGTGATCGTGTCGGTGTTCCCTGGCTCAGCTGGACCGACGGCGAGTGCCGCTACTGCCGTTCGGGCCGCGAGAACCTCTGCGACCACATTCGCTTCACGGGCTATCACGTCGACGGCGGCTACGCCGAGGAGGTCGTCGCCGACGAGCGCTACTGCCTGCCGATCCCAGACGGCTACGACGACGTGCACGTCGCGCCGCTCCTCTGCGCTGGTCTGATCGGCTATCGGGCGCTTCGCTTCGCTGGTGACGCCGAGCGGCTAGGGCTCTACGGGTTCGGGTCCTCAGCCCACATCATCGCGCAGGTCGCCCGCAGTCAGGGCCGCCGCGTCTTCGCGCTCACGCGCGCCGGCGACGACGAGGCGCAGGCGCTCGCCCGCGAGCTCGGCGCCGAGTGGGCGGGCGCCACCGAGCCCGGTCCGCCCGAGGAGCTCGACGCCGCGATCATCTTCGCTCCGGTCGGCGAGCTCGTGCCCACTGCGCTCGCGGCGCTTGCCAAGGGCGGCACGGTGGTCTGCGCGGGCATCCACATGAGCGACATTCCGTCCTTCCCGTACGAGCTGCTCTGGGAAGAGCGGAGGGTCGTGTCCGTCGCCAATCTCACGCGCCGCGACGGCGAGGAGTTTCTCGGCCTCGCGCCTCAGGTCCCCGTCGACACCAAGGTCGAGACCTACGAGCTCGAGCGGGCGAACGAGGCCCTCGAGCGGCTCCGAGCCGGACAGGTTCGCGGCTCGGCCGTCCTCGTCGTCGCCGACGACTAGATCGTCTCGAGCGTCGCGCGCCGCCGACCGTCGGCCTCGAAGAAGCGAAGCAGCCCGTAGGCGATCACGGCGTAGACGACTCCGATTGCCGCCTCGGTGAGCACGAGGTCCGAGACGTCTGAGAACGAGGCACCCGCCGCGAGCTCGCGCGCAGCCTGGATCCCGTGCGTGAGCGGCAGCCCCTTCGCCACGGTCTGCATCCAGTCGGGCAGGGAGTCGAGCGGCACGTTGACACCGCAGAAGAGCAGCAGGAGCAGCGCGACGAGGTTCGCG
>JBKPFP010000276.1:0-3839 GCA_046744435.1 Actinomycetota bacterium
GCCCTAAGAGCCGTCTAAGAAGTCCCTAAGAAGGGCGGGCGCCGTTCAAGCGCAGCGTCATGCGCGTGCCGCCACCCTCCGCACGCTCCGCGACGACCTCGCCGCCATGCGCCTCGGCCACCTGGCGCACGATCGCGAGCCCGAGACCCGAGCCCGGCATGCCGCGGGCGGAGCGGGCCCGGTAGAAGCGGTCGAAGACGTACGGCAGGTCCTCGTCGTCGATCCCCGGCCCGCGGTCGCGGACGGAGACCGTGCCGTCGTGCACCGCGACGTCGACCTCCCCGCCCGGAGGGCTCCACTTGGCCGCGTTGTCGAGCAGATTGGCGACTGCGCGCTCGATCGTCTCGGGCACGCCGCTGACCAGGGACTCGTCGAAATCGGTCTTGAATGTCACCTCCGGCCGGTTGCGGCGTGCGCGCTCGACCGCCTCGCCGGCGAGGTGGTCGAGGCGCCCCGCCACGGGCGCCGCCGGCTGCTGGCCCGCCCGCGCAAGCTCGATCAGCTCGGCGATGAGCGTCGTCATCTCGGTCAGCTGCTCGACGACGTCGGAGAGCAGCCGCTTGCGCTCCGCGGGCGGGAGCCGCCGCCCGCTCGCGAGCACCTCGATGTTCGTGCGCAGGCTCGTCAGCGGCGTGCGCAGCTCGTGCGACGCGTCGGCGACGAGCTGGCGCTGCTTGCGGGTCGAGTCCTCGAGCGCGCCGAGCATCGTGTTGAAGCTCACGGCCAGGCGGCTGAGCTCGTCCTGGCCGCGGGCGTCGATCCGCTCCGAGAGGTCGCCGGTCTCGGTCACCTTCTCGGTGGCACTGGTTAGCCGCCGCACGGGCGCGAGCGCCGCGCGCGAGACCACGAGTCCCAGCCCTCCCGCAACTGCGATGCCACCGGCGGCGATCAGGAAGAGGAGCAGCCTGATCTGCGCAAGAGAGTCGTCGGTCTCGGTCAGGGGCCGCGCCACCTGGATTGCATAGCCAGGGACGTACGGGAACGCGAGAACGCGCAGGTGGGTGCCTCCGACTCGCGTGTCGCTGAAGAAGGCGTCGCCGTTGCCCGCCGCGACGTCGAGCACCCGCTCAGTGACAGGCAGCGGCGTCGTCTGGTCACGGGGTAGCACCGTCCGGCCGTCGGCCAAGACGAGCTGCGGATACCCACCGGCCCCACCGAAGGCCGGGTCCGGCCCGCGGAAGACCTCGGCGAGCGGACGGTGGGAGATCTCCGTCGCACGCTCCCGCAGCGAGTCGTCGACTGTGGAGCGCAGCTGGTCGCGGACAACGACGTAGACCACGACCGACGCGAGCACGACCGCGAGCGCAACGGCGGCCGCCGCGACGAGAGCGAGACGAGCGCGGAAGCTCACGGCTCCTTCAGGGCGTAGCCGACCCCGCGCACCGTGTGGATCAGCCGCGGCTTGCCGCCGGCCTCGGTCTTGCGGCGCAGGTAGCCGATGTAGACGTCGAGCGAGTTCGAGGAGAAGCCGAAGTCGTAGCCCCACACCCGCTCGAAGATGATCGAGCGCGTCAGCACCTGGCGCGGGTTGCGCAGGAACAGCTCGAGCAGCGAGAACTCCGTGCGCGTGAGCTCGATCTGCTCTCCGTCGCGCTTGACCTCTCTCGTGCCAGGGTCGAGCTCGAGGTCCGCGAAGCGAAGCACCTCGCCCCCGTCGGGCGAGGCACGCCGGAGCAGCGCCCGCAGGCGCGCGAGCAGCTCCTCGAGCGCGAACGGCTTCGTGACGTAGTCGTCCGCGCCCGCGTCGAGCCCCTCGACGCGGTTTTCGACCTCGGCCCGGGCCGTGAGCATCAGCACGGGCAAGGTGTTGCCGCTCCGGCGCAGGCGGCGGCACACCTCCAGTCCGTCGATGCCGGGCATGAGCACGTCGAGGACGAGGGCGTCCGGTTGGGAGTTGGCTTCGAGCCGGTAGAGCGCCTCCTCGCCGTCGGCGGCGAGCTCGATCTCATACCCTTCGAGCTCGAGGGCCCGCCGCAGCGACTCGCGCACGGCTCGTTCGTCGTCGACTACCAGGATCTTCACGACACCATTGTGCGCGCGGAGTTTGAGAAGCGCCTAAGAAGACTGCTTACAAACCCTTTACGGCGTTCCCAGGGGGCCCCCAGCAGCGGCTGCTTGCATGGTCGGCGTCGGCCTGGAGGGTGATGACCATGAAGCGTTGGCCCCCTCTCGCCCTGGCGGCACTCGCCGTCATGGGAACCGCACTGGCGACGGTCGGTTCGGCTTCGTCCGCTGCCAACCACGGCCGCGGCTACAACTACTTCGCTGTCGTCTGCGATTTCAGCCACCGGAACGCCGACGATCCGATCGTCCATCCCGGCCACCCGAACCTCTCGCACAACCACACGTACTTCGGAAACAGGACGACGAACGCCTTCTCGACGCCGGCCTCCCTGCGGGCGTCGGGACGTACGACTTGCGGCCGGCTCGGCGTCGATACGGCGGCCTACTGGGCACCGACGCTTCTCGTCGACTCGAAGCCGGTCAGGCCGCTCGGGGCGATCGCCTACTACGTCCGGCGAACGTTCGGCAGAGTCGATGCGTTCCCGGCGGGGCTGAAAGTGATCGCAGGCAACGCGGCCGCATCCCGTGCTCAGAGTCGGCGGGTGACGTTCTGGAGCTGCGACGAGCGGTTCGGCGTGGAGCGCTCGACCACGGTGCCGACGTGCCTCGGCGGGCGGAGGTCGGGCCTCCGCCTCCACATCAACTTCCCGAACTGCTGGGATGGAGACCGTCTCGACAGCGCCAACCACAAGAGCCACATGGCCTACTCGTCGGACGGCGATTGTCCAGGCTCGCATCCAGTAGAGGTACCGGCGCTCTCCCTTGTCATCTACTACGGGGTCGCCGGCGGCCCGGGCACCGAGCTCGCATCAGGCGGCCAGTTCTCCGGCCACGCCGACTTCATCAATGCGTGGAACCAGCGGGCACTTGAGAGGCTCGTCGACACGTACCTCAACGGCTTCGAGCATAGGTACCGGCGCTAGTCAGGCCTGACTGCCGGGCTCGCGAAGCGCGTAGCCCACGAGCCGGACCGTCTGGATCAGAGGGCGCCCGCTGCCGGCGAGCTTCCTGCGCAGGTAGCTGACATACGTCTCGACCACGCTCGCATCGCCGCGGAAGTCGTGGTCCCAGACGTTGTCCAGGATCTGGCGCTTCGTCAGCACCCGGCGCGGGTTGGCCATGAAGAAGCGCAAGAGGTCGAATTCCCTCGGCGTGAGCGCCACCGGCTCGCCCGCGCACCAGACCTCGTGTGTCCTCTCGTCGAGAACGACGTCCGCGAAGCGCAGAACGGAGGGCTCCTCGTCTCGCGTTCGCCTGAGAACGGCCCGCACGCGGGCGACGATCTCGGCCAGGCTGAAGGGCTTGGTGACGAAATCGTCGCCGAGCGCGAGCCCGGCCACTTTGTCCTCGGTCGCGCCTCGATCAGAGGTGAAGATGACCGAGGTGAATGGGCGTCGCACTTTCAGCCCGCGTGCGATCTCGAAGCTGTCGAGGTCCGGGAGCCTGACGTCGAGCACGACGAGGTCGGGTCGGAACTTCTCGATCGCGACCTGGGCGGACCGACCGGTCCCCGCTTCCTGCGTGGCGAAGCCGGCGGAGCGGAGTGCACCCGCAAGGGCGCTCCTGACCAGCGCCTGGTCGTCGACGACCAGCACACGAGGGTGGCCGACATGAGCCACCTCCTCAGACTCGCACCGCCGCCTAAGACGCCCTTAAGAGGCACCTACGCTGGAGACGAGTCTTAGCGAGTTCTTAGATACATCTCAGGCCGGTCTTAGATAGGACTGATCAGATAGCCGCTCTCCAGCCGAAAGGAACAGATTTCTGATGCCTCG
>JBKPFP010000165.1:0-18110 GCA_046744435.1 Actinomycetota bacterium
TCGCGGGCGGGCGTCGAACGCATCGAGTAGCCTGCGCTCGAAGTCGACGGCGTCCGGTAGTAGGTGTCCATACGTGCGGTCGATCTGCTCGACGCTCGTTCCCATCCGCCGCGCAAGTGAGAACAGTGGGACGCCGGCCGCGATCGAGAACGCCGCGTAGGTGTGACGCAGGGTATAGGGCGGACGGTGCTCGAGCCCAGCAGTCTCGACGCCCGAATCCCAATGGTCGCGGCGCCAGGCGTGCAGGTTCAGGTAGCCGCCTCTCGCGCCCGGAAAGAGCAGCGGGTATCCAGACGCGGAGGGAGGGCTTCGAGGGCGTCCAGGACGCGCTGACGCAGCGGGACGGTCCTCAGAGAGCCGGCCTGCTTCGCCCGACCCTTGCGTCAGAATCCGTCGATCGCCTCGTACGTCGTGAATGAAAGGGCGGTGGCCCGCGCGCGGCGCCTCATCCGGGGGCGCCAATACGTCCTCACCAGCGATTGGGGAGACGTTCAGCCCAAAGCCGAAGACGAAAACGCGTTTCTCGCGTCTCACGCTTGGAGCGAGTACGGCGAATGGCACCTCGGACTCACCGATGGCGCCTCAGAGGAAACCAAGGCGCGATACGCCTTCGTCTACGGAGACTTCCGCCGCCTCCACCGCACCGGCTTGATCGCATGCCACTACCGCGCCGCAGAATGGCGGCACAAGGAGATCGAGCTCGCGGCCCACGATCTGCTGCAGCTCTTGGATCGATCGAGCGCCTGACACGCGAGTCACAACGAGGCCCTGGGGACCTGTGCCCATGCTTCACGTCGTCTAGGTCGACGACGACGAGCTTCGATTAAGCGTGCAGGCAGCCTGCTTCTGCGTAACGCCCTGAGCGCCCGCCAGCCAGGTGACGAAGCGGCTTAGCCGGCTGCGGCTGAGATCAAGCGGGATGGTCGGCCAGGGACCGCGGTTTCTTGAAGGGGCCGGGTAACCCCGTGTCTCCCCCGGCTGGTACCTCCCCCGACCCCCTAGGGAGGTGAATCGGAGAAGTGCCTATGCCGCACGCGGCGCCGCAAAGACCCGGCCCCTCGACGAGTCCTACGGTGGCCGATCGAGATTGGTTCTCTGCGCCTCCACACTTGGTGCGCTTCTGCGAGATCGAGCGTCAGAACGGCAGCTAGATGGCAGAACGTCCCGAAACCGGCTCATGAAGCGAAGCGGGTGGGTACCAACCCGAACCACCGCAAGCCCGCTCCGGAAGCCGCTTCCCAGCACTTCGCCGGACCTGCCGCCGCAGCGCTGGAGCAGTCTGGGGGACCAGAGGTCTCGAGTTCAAATCTCGGCGCCGCGATATCGAAAAGGCCCTGCTGAGAGGGCCTTTTCCCTCGTTCGAGGGGTTGCGGTCCATTTCCTGCCGATAGGCAGCACATGGAAGAGCCACACGTTCCTCCGGCCGCGATGGACGAGGACGAGATTCGTCGGCTTCAGCGCGTCAACCGGCGAGCCTGGGGGGCAGCCCTCACCGGAACGGGAATCGTTCTCGTGGTGTTCATGCTCGCGGGGCTGCTGTTCCTGCTCTGGCTCTTGAGCGCGCTAGAAGGCTCTAAGACCGTCAGCTAGTCCGGCACGACGACGAGCCGGACCGATACTCCATCGACGGTGTGTTGCGGCGCGCCCTCGGTCGCGATCGACTCGACGAGGCCCTCTTCTTCGTCCGGACGAACCGCCACGACGATCTCGTCGGCGGCGAATGTCGCCAGCGCGTCGCGAATCGCGAGGCCGACGTTCGACTCGCCGGCAACGGCTTCAGCGGTCTCACCGGGAAGCCGCTCAGCGGTCCGCTCCGCCGCCTCCTGTGCCTGACCGAACGCTTTCTCGTCGCTGGCGAGCCAGTCGAGGATGCCCTGACGGGTGACAGGCACAACGACCTTGATCGTGTCGGCCTCATCGAAATGAGGCCGCAGTACGTGCTCTGCATCTTCGACCGTAGTGATGACCAGGACGTTCTTTGCCATCGCGGAACCGTAGCGTCAGACGCCTTCGGCGAAGGCTATGCGAGACGCCCAGTCAGGGTGGTCGATCAGCGGGTTGCGGTTTCCCTGGCGCTCAAAGATCGCGGCGTTGCGATGGCGCTCGTACTCGCTCACGGGCTCAGCGTCATGCCAGCCGACGAGCATCGCCACGCTCTCCTGCGTGTACTCGCCCTGAGGATCGCGGTTGTCGAGCGACTTGGGATAGCGAAGCAGGAAATAGAGCGTCGCCCGGGCGACGGGGCCCTTGCCCGCCCACGGCTCGAAGCCGGCGGCCTCCGAGCACCCGCAGCTCTCCCGGATCTTGTCGAGCTGGTTCTCGTAGTCGGCGAACGGCGAGTTGGCACGGAAGTTGTTGCACTGCCTCTCGCACGTGAAGAGGTGGTGGAGGTCGCCACGCATCGGCTCGTCGTGCGCGAACCAGCCCTGCGGGACCGTGTGCTCGCAGTTGTATGGCTCCTCGCGTTCGACCTGTGCCTCGAGCGTGCGCGCGTCCGGGGCTCGCTCCGCTCTCCGTGCGGCCCGGAACGCCTGTCGCCGCGCCTCGATCTCGGACGCCTCTTCGATCAGGGCGCGCGGGTCGTAGACCTCCTGCGTGTAGACGCTGCGCAACTTGCCGTCCGACTGGAGATCGATCCAGGGGTACAGCTCGACGGACGGCCGGTACTCGGGCCGCGTGCGATGCGTCGTCCCGAGCAGCTGTGAGAGGGAGGTGAAGAACTCCACAGCGCCAACGTCGGGGTCGATGTCGGCGTAGTACCGCTCGGCCGCGGCTCGATCGGCGGCATCGTCGACGTACTCGCGTTCACCGGCGGCGGCGAGCTCGGCGAGCGCCTGGCGATGCGCCTCCTGCACAGGGTGAATTTAGGGCTAGAGTTGCTCCCGGTTCAAGATCGGGGGAGTCGGAGTGAGAGGCTGGAATCGAGCTTCGTTCGAGTTCCACACGCGGCCGGTGCGGCCGCCGCGGAGGCTCCGGCAGCGCGATGTGCTCCTGCCGGCTCATCACAGCTCGCTGCGCCTGTTCGCCGCGTGCGTCGGCTGCGGCCTGGCGATCTCGTTGCTCTACGCGTGGGTGCCGCTGATGATCGTCGCGATCATGCTCGACGACCCGCTCGAGCCCTGGTTCTGGGCCATCGTCGTCGGCGTCGGGGTCGTCAGCACGGGCTGGCTGTTCGCAGTCGCCAACCGCCAGATGTCTCGTTACCGCGAGCACGCCGCCGAGTCGTAAGACGTTTCGTCAAGGCGCCGTGGGGCATATCTCCCCGCGTTCACGAGAGGAGGGACCCATGGACACGTGGCTGATCGTCCTCATCATCGTTGCGGCGATCGTCCTCGTCGGCATCATCGTCTTCGGCGGACGCAGAGCGCGAGACCGTCGTTTCGAGCAGCGCCGGCACGAAGCCGCGCAGCTGCGCCAGGCGGCCGACACCCAGGCCCAGCGGGCCGACGAGCGCGAGGCGATGGCTCGGGAGCAAGCCGAGCAGGCCACGCGGGACCGCGAGGCTGCCGAAGAGCGCACCCGCCGCGCGGACGAGCTCGACCCGGGCGTCGACAGGTAGGGAACCGCCTATCGTTTCGCCGTGGCGGCGAAGCGGATCGCGGTCATCGGAGCGGCTCTCGACCTCGGCGCCGGGCGACGGGGCGTCGACATGGGCCCTTCGGCGATCCGGTATGCAGGCCTCAGCGAGCGCCTGGCCCGCGCCGGGATCGAGGTCGAGGACCGCGGCAACGTTCAGGCGGCTCTCGCCGAGACGCAGACGACCGGCTCCGAGCGCGCCCGGTTCCTCGACGAGATCCTGGAAACCTGCCGCCGCGTGGCCGCGCAGGTCGAGCGCGCCCGCGCCGAGTCGCTGCTGCCGCTCGTCCTGGGCGGAGATCACTCGATCGCGATCGGGACGCTGGGCGGGTTGGCTGCCGGCGGGCGCGGCGGAGTCATCTGGCTCGATGCCCACGGGGACCTGAATACGCCCGAGACGACGCCGAGCGGCAACGTCCACGGGATGCCTTTGGCCGCGGCGCTCGGGCTCTGCGGCTTCGGAGCTGACGGCCTGAACCTGCCCGCTCTCGACCCGGAGCGCGTCGCGCTCGTCGGAGTGCGCTCCCTCGACCCGGGGGAGCGCGAGGCGGTGAAACGGCTCGGACTCGCCGTCTACACGATCAGCGACCTCGACCGGCGCGGCGTCGAGCCTGTGATCGAGGAGGCACTCGAGCAGATCTCGGGCGGCGCCTTCGTGCACGTGTCGGTCGACCTGGACGTCGTCGATCCGGAGTTCGCGCCGGGCGTGGGCGACCCGGTGCGCGGCGGCCTCTCGTACCGGGAGGCGCACCTCGCGCTCGAGCTCGTCGCGGAGGCGGGTGTGCTCGACTCGCTCGAGCTGGCCGAGGTCAATCCGATTCGCGACCACGAGAACACGACGGCGGGCCTGGCCGTCGAACTCGCGGCGAGCGCGCTCGGCGCTCGCATTCTCTGACCCGGGTCAAGACAGCACGTCGGCCGAGCAGCCGAAGACGAGCGCGGATGAGACGTCGTCGGCTTCGAGGCCTTGCAGCTGCGGATGCTCGACGTCGACCTCGACGTCGTCCCATGTCTCCAGTCCGAGCGCCGCTGCTCCCTCCGCGGAGCCATAGCCGAGCAGCGTTTTCGCGGCCAGCACGTTGCGCCGCAGCGTCAGCCGCCGTGCGATGCCCTCGAGCTCGCGGAGCTCCTCGAGCGGGTCGATGCGCACGTTCGAGTCGGACCCGATGCAGAGGCCGATGCGCCGCTCCGCGACGCGCTCCACCGGCAGGAAGCCGTCGCCGAGGTTCGCCTCGGTCGTCGGGCACGCGCAGATGCGCGCTCCACTCGCGGCGAGGACGTCGAGCTCGGCATCGTCGGCGTGAGTCGCGTGCACGACCGTGGTCGCGGGACCGAGACAGTTCGTGCGGGCGAGGAGCTCGATCGGGCGCATGCCGTGCTCGGCGAGGCACTCCTCGATCTCGCGCGGCTGCTCGTCGGCGTGCACGTGCAGGACGAGGTTCTCGCGCTCACGGTGGCGGGCGATCTCCTCGAGCCAGTCAGGTGGGCAGGCGCGGACGGAGTGGGGGGCGAGGCCGACGGTCAGGCCGTGCGCGCGCAGTCTCTCCACGTCGGTGAGGTACTGGTCCACGCTCGCCTGCCGGAAGCGGTCGAGGCCGCCGCGCGCGTAGGCGGCGTAGAGGAGGACGAAGCGGATGCCAGCCGCGTCGGCAGCCTCGGCGGCGGCGAGCGCCTCCTCGTAGCCGAGGTAGTGGAACTCGCCGACGGCGGTGTATCCGGCCGACCGCATCTCGCGGTACGCGAGCTCATACCCCCGGCGTACGCGCTCGGGCGTCTGCCGGTCGGCCTCGGCGAGCATCGCTTCCCGCCAGCCCCAGAAGTCGCTGCCCTCGGTGCGGCCGCGGAGGCTCCGCTGGAAGCCGTGGCTGTGGACGTTGACGAAGCCGGGGATCGTCAGGCGCTCCGCCACGGCCGCTGAACCTAACGGACGTGCCCCTGCTTAGGCACAGCCCACCTCCTCCCCGAGGCGATCGTATCGGGGAAATCCGCACCCAACAGTGACGAAACCCGAGCAAATCGCGCCCGCCCCGTCGAGGCGCGCGCTCTATCCTTGCTCCATGTCCGCACGCGCGGTGCCGGCGCCTCTGGCCGCGATCCCCAACGCGCTCACCGTCCTGCGGCTCGCGCTGATTCCCGTCTTCGTCATCCTGCTCGTGCCCGCGGACGATGGGCAGAGCGTCGCGGCGGCAATCGTGTTCGCCGTCGCCGGCATCAGCGACTACCTCGACGGCTGGCTGGCCCGGCGCTGGAACGCCCAGTCCGCGTTCGGCCGCGTCGCCGACCCGCTCGCCGACCGCCTGATGATCGACGCGGCCGTGATCCTGCTCGTGCTCGTCCACGATCGCCTCCCGTGGATCGCGCTCGTCCTGATCATCGGCCGGGATGTTCTGCTCGTAGCTGGGTACAAGCTCGTCATGCCCTCGGGCTACGAGCTGACCGTCAACTTCCTCGGCAAGGCCGCGACGTGGGTCCTCTACTGCGCGCTCGTCTTCGTCTTGCTCACCGACTCGAGCGCCGACTGGCCGCTCTGGATCTTCTGGGCCGGCCTCGCACTCGCGCTCGTCGCCGGGCTCCAGTACGCGTTCACTGCCGTGAAGGAGTCGAGGAGATGAGAGCCGTCGTCATGGCCGGCGGCGAGGGCACGCGCCTGCGGCCGCTCACCTCGAACCAGCCGAAGCCGATGGTGCCCGTCGTCGGCAAGCCCTGCATGGAGCACATCCTCGAGCTGCTCAAGGAGCACGGCTTCGAGGACGTGATCGTGACCGTCGCCTTCCTCCCGCAGGCGATCCGCTCGTACTTCAGCGACGGGGAGAGCCTCGGGCTGGCGATCGAGTACTCGGTCGAGGAGTCGCCGCTCGGCACCGCCGGCTCGGTCCGGCTGGCCTGCGACAAGCTCGACGACACGTTCCTCGTCATCTCCGGCGACGCGCTCTGCGACTTCGACCTGACGAAGCTGGTCGAGTTCCACCGCAAACGTGAGGCGGCGGTCACGATCGGGCTCAAGTCGGTTGAGAACCCGCTCGAGTTCGGAATCGTCGTCACCGACGACGAGGGCCGCGTCGAGCGCTTCCTCGAGAAGCCCTCCTGGAGCCAGGTGTTCTCCGACACGATCAACACCGGCGTCTACGTGCTCGAGCCGGAGGTCCTGCGCCACATCCCGACCGACCGGCCGTTCGACTTCTCGAAGGAGCTGTTCCCGCTCTTGCTCGAGATGGGGCGGCCGATCTACGGCCTCGCGATGGACGGCTACTGGCAGGACATCGGCGACCTCGACCAGTACCGGCAGGCGAACTTCGACGCCCTCGACGAGCGCGTGCGCCTGAACCTGCCGGGCGTGCGCCTGCGCGGGAACGTCTGGATGGGGGAGGGCGTAGACGTCGACGACCTCGAGCGCGTCGAGGGGCCCGCCTTCATCTCCAACTACTGCCGGATCGCGCGCGACGCGACCGTTGGGCCGTACACCGTCCTCTCGGCGAGCGTGACGCTGCGCGAGCGGGCCCGCGTTGCCCGCTCGGTCATCGACGCGTCGACGCACATCGGACGCGGCGCGCTGGTCGAAGGCGCGATCGTCGGCCGCTCCTGCGACATCCGCGCGCACGCGCGGCTCCAGGAGGGCGTCTCCATCGGGGACGAGGTGAAGATCGGGGCCGAGAGCGTGCTCATGCCAGGCGTCCGCGTCTACCCGTACAAGGAGGTCGAGACGGGGACGCAGGTCTACGAGAGCCTGATCTGGGAGTCGCGCGCCTCGACACGGCTCTTCGGCAAGGACGGCGTCTCCGGGCTCGTCAACGTCGACCTGACGCCCGAGACGGTCACGCGCCTCGCGGTGGCGCTGGGCACGGCCCTACCCAGGGGCGCACGCGTCGTCGCGAGCCGCGAGGTTCCGCCGGCGTGCCGGATGGTCGAGCGCGCGATGATCGCCGGGCTCAACTCGACCGGCGTCGACGTCGCCGACTTGCGTGTGCTGCCGAGCGCCGTCGGGAGGCATCTGCTCAAGACTCTCGACTACGACGCGGGCTTCCACGTCGGCATCTCCGCGAGCGACCCCGAGGTCGTGCAGGTGCACTTCTTCGAGCAGCCGGGCATCCAGATCACCCCTGCGCTCCAGAAGGAGGTCGAGAAGCACTTCTCGCGCCAGGAGCTGCGTCGCGCGGCGTCGACCGACGTCGGCACCGTCTCCTACCCGGTGCGCGCGCGCGAGCGCTACGCCGAGGACCTCGTCCAGACCCTGGACGTCGAGGCGATCCGCAAGCGGGAGTTCCGGATCGTCGTCGACTACGGCTACTCGGCAGGCTCACTCGTCCTCCCGCTCGTCCTCGGCCCGCTCGGGGTGGAAGCGGTCTCCGCGCATGCCTTCTCACCGGAGCGTGCAGGACAGGAGGCAGGGATCACGCTGCGCAGCCTCATCGGGCAGACGAAGAAGCTCGTCGGAGCGGTCGGCGCCGACTTCGGCGCCGTCTTCGACCACGCCGCCGAGCGCCTCTACCTCGTCGACGAGCAGGGCCGCGAGATCCCGGTCGAGCAGACGCTGCTCCTCTTCCTACACCTCCTGGGCTCGAACGGCCGCCGCGGCAAGCTCGCCTTCCCGGTCACAGTCACGAGCGAGGTCGACCGCCTCGTCAAGAACCGCGGGCTCCAGATCATTCGCACTCCGGCCTCGCTCAGCGAGCTGACCCGCGCGGCCTCGGAGGACGGCGTCATCTTCGCCGGCGCGCTGAGCGGCGGCTACGTCTTCCCGGATTTCCTGCCCGCCTACGACGCGACGGCGAGCCTCTGCAAGCTCCTCGAGCTGCTCGCGCCCGTCGAGCGGCCGCTGTCGGAGCTCGTCGAGGAGCTGCCCGTCTCGACTCTCGTGCACCGCCAGCTGCCGTGCCCGTGGGCCCAGAAAGGCCTCGTCATGCGCGTCCTCACGGAGCGGCTCAAGAACCGCAAGCTCGACCTCCTCGACGGGATCAAGGTGCACGACCGGCGCGGGTGGGCGCAGGTCTTGCCCGACCCGGACGAGCCGCTCGTGCACATCTACGCCGAGGGCTCGACCGAAGAGACCTCGAACGAGCTCGAGGCCGAGCTGCGCTCGCTCGTCGAGGAGGCGCTCCAGAGCGACGGCGACGACGCCGAGGTGCGAATCTCAAGTTGAGGTTGAACCTTTGCGGCGCGGCTGGTTTACTTCCTGCGCCCCGCGACCAGCGACGGAAAGGCAGGCAGCGCCCGTGGAAGCACTTCCCGATCTCTCCAGTACGTCGGACGCCGAGCTCAAGGAGCTCATCGACGAGCTGACGAAGGAGGAGCAGGAGATCTCCTATCGCAGGCGGCTCCTGCACGGGAAGATCGACATCTTGCGAGCCGAGCTCGTGGCGCGGCTCCAGAAGTCCGAAGGCAAGAGCATCCTGGCCGAGGTCGACGTCGACCGCCTCGCCGACATCCTGGCCGGGAAGGCGGCGCCGGCGGCCGGAGACGAGGCGTGAGTCATGTCTACTGCCCGGAGTGCGGCTTCCAGAACCCCGAGGCCGCCAACTACTGCTCGAAGTGCGGAGCCCTGCTCGTCCGCGACGAGTCGGGATCTGACACGACGATGAGCTATACGCCCGAGGAGGGGGACGAGGACGCAGCCCCGCTCCTCGAGGAGATCAAGACCGAGGGGCCCGCGCTCGTCGTCCGCTCCGGCGGAGGCCGGGCCGGCGAGCACTTCCTGCTCGAGCAGGACTCGATCACCGTCGGGCGCTCTCCGGACTGCGACATCTTCCTCGACGACGTCACCGTCTCGCGCCGCCACGCGCTGCTCAAGCGCGACGAGGGCCAGTTCTTCATCGAGGACCAGGGGAGCCTCAATGGGACCTTCCTGAACCGCCGCCGGATCGAGTCGGCGCCGCTCGAGGACGGCGACGAGCTCCAGATCGGCAAGTACCGCCTGACTTTCCTCTCGAAATGAGCGCCGTCAGCGAAGCCCGCCGCACCGAGCGCCTGCTGCACATCGGCGCGGTTTGCCGGCACCTGCAGGACGAGTTCCCGGACGTCTCGATCTCGAAGATCCGCTACCTCGAGGAGCAGGGCCTGCTGAAGCCGAAGCGCACGAAGGGCCGCTACCGCCTCTTCGACGAGGACGACGTCGAGCGCCTGCAGACGATCCTGCGCCTCCAGCGCGACGAGTTCCTGCCGCTGCGGGTCATCCGCCAGGAGCTAGCGGCTCCGGGAGCGGGGAAGGCGAAGCGCCGCCGCCGGCCGGCGACGCTCGCGGACCCCGAGGAGGAGGTCGACTCCCGCGAGCTCTGCGAGCGCGCCGGCGCGACGCCCGCACTCGTCAGGGAACTCGAGGAGTACGGTCTGATCGAGCCGCGCGGCGAGGGGCGCGAGAAGCGCTATGCGGCCGACGAGGCAGACGTCGCGGCGGCGTGCGTGAAGCTCTCCGCGTACGGGATCGCGCCGCGACACCTGCGGGCAATTCGGCTGAGCGGCGATCGCGCGGCGAGCCTGCTCGAGCAGGTGCTCGCTCCGTCACTGCGCACACAGAGCCCGGATCGGCGCGACGCAGCGCTCGACGACCTCCAGGAGCTCGCGGAGCTCACGCAGGAGCTGATGCAGCTGCTCTTCTGGCGCGGCCTGAGACGTGTAGCGTCCGCCTGATGGGCGTCGACGAGCTGAAGGCAAAGATCCGGGACGTCCCGGACTGGCCCCAGGAAGGGGTCATCTTCCGGGACATCACCCCGCTCCTCGCCGACCGGAACGGCTTGAAGGAGACGATCGACCTGATGGCCGAGTGGTCCGAGCCGCGCCGGCCCGACCTCGTCGTCGGCGGCGAGGCGCGCGGGTTCTTCGTCGGTGCCGCACTCGCGTATCGCCTCGATTGCGGCTTCGTGCCAGCCCGGAGGCCCGGGAAGCTGCCGCTCGAGACGATCAGCGCGGAATACGCGCTCGAGTACGGCAAGAACTCGCTCGAGCTGCACTCCGACGCCCTCGCAGGCGGCTCGCGCGTCCTCATCCACGACGACGTCCTCGCCACGGGAGGCACGGCCAAGGCCATGGCCGGGCTCGTGGAGCAGCTCGGAGGGGAGGTCGTCGGGTTCACGTTCATCATCGAGCTCGACTTCCTCAAAGGGCGCGAACAGCTCTCCGACTACGAGCTGTATTCGCTGATTCACTACTAATTCAGGTCCCGCATCCGGCGGGTCGACTACAACGTGGTAGAGAGACTGTGTACGACGCGTTCACGACCCGCTTCACGTTCCCGTGCCCGAGGCGCGGCGAGGCGCGGGTGCGCCTCTCGGCCTTCAGGACGCTCGTGCGCCTGCCCGGCCCCGCGCATCCGGCCCTCTACCACGTGCTCTTCGAGTGCAACTGCGGCGACGAGCACCCCGCGCTCGTCTCGGAAGACGAGCTCGACTGGGCGCCGCTCGGACTGGGGGAGGGGGAGTTCCTCAACCTCATGACGGCGAGACGCGAGGCCGCCTCGTCGGAGCTTGCGAACCACGCGGCGCAGCGCATCGGGGCCGGCGACTGGCCCTGGAGCTTCTTCTGCTATCCGGAGGACTGCCCGCGGCCCGTGTTTCCGTCCTCGTTCTTCGTGCTCGCACCGGGGGAGGGCTCGCTCGGGCTCGCCGTACGCTGCCCGGGCTGCGAGAAGGTCTCCATCAACCTCGTCTCCAACGAGCACGTCGATCTCCCGTTTCACAACGATGCGGAGATCGGCGTCGTCCCGCATTTCTTCGCCACCGACGCGGAGCGCCTGGTCGACGAGTTCCGCGCGGAGCTCCATTCCGCGCAGTTCGACGCCCGCCGGCTGCACCTGGACTAGAAGGCCGCCCTCCTGGGAACAGGGAGGACGGAGGTGGTGACTTCATGACTGGATTGACGAGAGGAGCCCTCACGCTGATCGGCGTCGCCGTCGCGGGCCTTCTGATCTGGCTCGGCGCCGACGCGTTGCCCGGGGGCGGGGGAGAGGCATCGACAGGAGAGTTCTGGTGGGCTGCGTCGTTCATCGCTCTCGCCGGCCTGACGATGGCGCTCTCGCAGCTTCTCGGCGGCTGGACGAAGTGGGGGTGGCCTCGAATCTCCTTCAACGTCCTGTTGCTCGGTTTCCTGCCGGCGCTCATCGTCGGCGGCTGGGTGGTCGCGGCCGGCGAGCCGGGTGACGCCTGGCTCGGCAGCCACGTGCGTGACTGGAGCGACGACCTCGGCGTCGAGGGTCTCGTCGGCGATCTGCTCAAGGTGTGGCCTGCCGTGGCGTTCGGCGTGGGGCTGACGTTCGGCCTCACGTTCGACACGACAGGTCCTCGGACCGCTTCGGCGCGCCGGAGGGACGAGGTGCCCGCGCCTGCGGCTGCGCCGACGGAGGAGGCGCGCGCTCGAAGGGAGAACGGGGACGACCGCGAGGCGACGGACGAACGCACTGCGGTTCGCGAGGGTGCGACGCCGACCCAGACGCGGCGCGACGACTAGGACGCTTTCGGCGCCGCCGCTGCTCACTCCCGTCAGGGATCGGCGGCGGCGCCCGGCCGGTCGATATCCGGGGCGAGGACGATGAACGCCGCACCGCCGCAGCCGACGAGGGGTCTCAGCCTGATCCTCGAGCACTGTGCCCGACTGAACAGCTGCGAGCAAGGGAGGCCGTCGGCGCTCTTCCGGCTCGAGCGGCTGGTCGGCGGCGACATGACCCGCCTGCTCATGAGCGGCCTCGCCGGCGACCATCGCACCGGCCGTCCACAGCCCGTCTAGAGCCTCAGGCGCGGCGAGGGTCGCCGAAGATCCGCACGAGGAGGAAGATCGCCCCACCCGCGACAGCGGCGAGCACGAAAGCCGTGCCCTTCGAGACGTCGACGGCGACCATCCCGAGCCAGAGGAAGAGAAAGAAGAAGAAGGCCCAGAGAAAGGCCACGACCCCACGATCAATACTCGGCGGCCTCAGATGCACAGGGCGATGCTACCCCGAAGCGGGACGCGGATCCGCGGAGCCCCAACCACACGCTAGTTGGTCTGCTGGCGGACAGAAAGGTGCGCTTTGAGTCGGGGAAAGTGCGGAGGCACTTTCGCCGAGTCCCGAACCGGCAGGTTCGGGACCAAAAGTTCGCCGAGCCGGTAGCGCTTTCGTCCACCGGTCCCACCGACTTTCGGCTTCCGCCTACGACCGCCGGGACCGACTTCGTCCTAGTCGCGCTCCGTGCTCGGCGCAAGTGGCACCCTAGAGCCCGCACCTCCCCGGTTCAAGACTCGCTCGAACGGCCTCCCCGCTATTTGCGAAAAGTTCAGTTTTCCACATTACCCACACCTTTTTCGCCTCCTGTGGAGAGGCCTGTGGAAACCGTTTGTCCCCCTACGGCGGGGGAGAGTAGAGGCGGACGGCACACGGGTCCGTGCCCGAAGCGTGCCGAGAGCTGCAACGCGGTCCAACTTGACATAACGCGCATTACCGTGCATTCCGGTACTGGCAATCCGACCACGAAGCTAGCTATCGTGTTTGACCTGGCCCCCGGCGAGGAAGAACCCAGCTACCGAGCATGACGGTCGAGATCGAGCACGTCCTGGCTGCAGAGGACGTACGTCACTTCATCGAGGCGGCCGAGCAAGCGGGCTCCCTGCGGGCCGGCGACCTCACTGACCTCATCGAGACCCATGAGCTCGCCCCGCTCGAGGCCGAGGCGCTCCAGCGTGAGCTCGAGCAGCGTGGGATCGAGATCGTCGAGGGCGAGCGCGAGCCGGAGCCGCAGCCACAGCAGCCCGTCGCCTACGAGACGACCACGGACGCGCTGCAGCTCTTCCTACGCGAGGCCGGCCGCCACGCGCTGCTGAACGCGGCCCAGGAGGTCGAGCTCTCGAAGAAGATCGAGCGCGGCGACATGGAGGCCAAGCAGCGCATGATCCAGTCGAACCTCCGCCTCGTCGTCTCGATCGCCAAGAACTACCGCAACCAGGGTCTCCCGTTCCTCGACCTGATCCAGGAAGGCACACTCGGGCTGATCCGGGCCGTCGAGAAGTTCGATTGGCGGCGCGGCTACAAGTTCTCGACCTACGCGACTTGGTGGATCCGCCAGGCCGTCGCCCGCGCGCTGGCCGACAAGGCGCGCACGATCCGCATGCCCGTGCATATCGTCGAGCGCCTCCAGAAGATGAACAAGGCTGAGCGCATGCTCTGGACGCAGCTCGGGCGCGAGCCGACGCTGGCGGAGATCGCCGAGGAGGCCAGCCTGCCGCTCGACCAGGCGCGCGAGGTGCGGGCGGCCGCGCGGGCGTCGACGAGTCTCGACCAGCCCGTCGGCGAGCAGGAGGACGCGGTCTTCGGAGACTTCGTCGCGGGCGACGGGCCCTCGCCCGAGGACGAGGTCGAGACTTCACTGCGCAGCCAGGCGCTCACGCGCGGCCTCGCAGCCCTCACCGAGCGCGAGCGGAAGGTGCTGGCCCTGCGCTACGGCCTGGCCGACTCGGAGCCGCGCACTCTCGAGGAGATCGGCCGCCTACTCGGCCTGACGCGCGAGCGAGTGCGCCAGATCGAGGTGCATGCGCTCAGGCGCCTGTCGAAGCTGCGCGAGATGGAATCCGTCGCGGGCTGAGGCCCAGCGTGGAGCCATCGAATAAGCCGACCGCCGTTTCCCCGAGGAGGTCGACCGCGGCCGCGTAGGCCTCGTCGAGGAAAGGCGGCCGGGTCAACCGGTGTCCGTCCGAAGCGACGAGCGCCGCGGTTCCGTCCCCGAGCAGGCGCCACGCGAACTCCTCGATCTCGCCGCCGTGGCGGCCGAGGAGGCTCGTCGCGTTCACCTGCAACAGCCAGCCGCGCGCGGCCAGCTCGCCGGCGAGGCCTGGATCGGAGAGCACCGATTCCGTCCGCTCGGGGTGAGCGACGACGACCTTGAAACCCTCGTCCTCGATGTGCTCGGCGACGCGGACGAACAGATCCGCGGGGCCGGTGAACGGCACCTCCATCAAGACGCAGCCGGTCCCGCCCAGCTCGTACCGGCCTGGATCCTCGTGGAGGAGCTGCAGGTCGGGAGTGAGCTCGAAGCCGAGCCGCAGCTCCAGCCCCGCCTCTGGCCGCATCGCCTCGTAGGCCGCGCGGATGGCGGCCTCCCGCTCGTCCGTCAGCGTCAGGTACGGGAGGACGTGCGGCGTCGCGAACAGCACGCTCGTGCCGCGCTCCGCTGCGCCTCGGCAGAGCTCGAGGCCCTCGGCGATCGAGGAAACACCGTCGTCCCCGGACGGGACCACGTGCGAGTGGCAGTCGACGAACCGCACAGGGCCAGGCTAGCTAGAGGCTTCGCGTCCGCTGTTGGCGCGGTCGACCAGCCTCCTGTGAGCAAGGTGTATCCGGCCCTTGCGCGTGAGTGCCCACTACACGCGCGTCAGGGCGTCTGGAATCAAGCGAGGCGAGCCTTTAGTCGCCGTAAGTGCGGAGCACTTTCGGCGAGTCGCGGCCCCTGGGCCGGGACCTTGCTCGCTACTCGGAGTCGAGGTACAGCTGGAGCCCTGGAGCCGCGCTGCGCAGCTCACGGAGGGCTCGCGACTCGAGCTGGCGGACGCGCTCGCGGGTGATGCCGAGGCCGGTTCCGACCTGCTCGAGGGTCTGCGGAATCTCCCCGTCGAGCCCGAAGCGCAGCGCGAGCACGCGCCGCATGCGCGGGTTGAGCCGCTCCAGCGCCCCGGCGAGCTCACGCGAGCGGAGCACCTTCGCCGTCGCCGTGTCGGGCCGGTCCGAGCTCGTGTCCTCGATCAGGTCGCCGTAGAGGCTCTCGCCGTCGCCGACGGGCGTCTCGAGGCTGACGGGATCCTCGACGAGCTCGAGGAGCTCCTGCACGCGCTCCGGGGTGAGGTCGACCTCCTTCGCGATCTCGGGCACGAGCGGGTCGCGGTTCAGCTTCTGCGCGAGGATCCGCCGCGCCCGCAGCACCTTGCGGGTCTGCTCGGCGACGTGCACGGGGAGACGGATCGTGCGGCCCTGGTCGGCCAGCGCCCTCGTGACCGCCTGCCTGATCCACCAGGTGGCGTACGTCGAGAGCTTGTAGCCGAGCTTGTAGTCGAACTTCTCGACCGCGCGGATCAGCCCGAGGTTGCCCTCCTGGATCAAGTCCAGCAGCGGTACCCCGGCCTTCGTGTAGTTGCGTGTGATCGACATCACGAGGCGCAGGTTCGACTCAATCAGCTTGCGCTTCGCGGCCTCGTCTCCCAGGTCCTTGCGGCGGGCGAGCTCGCGCTCCTCGACAGGCGTCAGCAGGCGCCCGTCGCCGATCTGGCGCACGTAGAGCTTGAGCGGATCCTGCGTGACCGCCGGGCTCGGCTCCTCGCGCTCTTCGGCTGCCTCGGGCTCGTCGAGGCCCTCGGCCGGAACCAGCTCGAGCTTCGGTTCTGCTTCCGGTTCTGGATCAGGGGTGGGTTGAGCGAGCGGCCGCTCCATCGAGGCAGGTATCGGCGGCCAGTCCCTCGTTCGGGAACCCTCGTTCGGGGGACGGCGGTGCGCGAGAGGAGAACCATAGTGAAGGTTAGAAATGTGTAAGTACAGCTAACTTCGTGCGTAGGGCCCCGTCGAACGGGAAGAGGACACCGGGGTTATGCGTCGAGCACACAGAAAGGCGTCTGAAGCCAGTCGTAGCATCCAAGTCATGTGTGGAATCGAATAAGCCGTGTGTGGAATCGCGGGATATAGCCTGAGCCCGCGCAGCCGCGTCGACCGGACGCTGGCAGCGCAGGCCTTGCTCGCGGCGATCGCCGAGCGTGGCGCGGACGCCGTCGGGTACGCGCACCGCGGCGCCGACGGCGAGATCTCGGTGCACAAACAGCGCACCGGGGCGAGCGCCCTGCTCGACCGGATCTCGATTCCGAACGAGGCGACCGAGGCGCTGATCCACGTCCGGGATTACACGAAGGGCCATCCCCGGGTCGAGGCGAACAACCATCCCGTGTGCCACGGCCCGATCGTCGGGATCCACAACGGCACGATCGCGAACGACGACGAGATCTTCGAGAGGCGTGGTCTCGAGCGAGCCGCTCCCGAGATGACGGTCGACTCCGAGGTCATTTTCGCGGTCGCAGAGGCATCCGAGGACGTCCCTCGGGCCTTGGAGGAGCTCCGCGGCTCGATGGCGACGGCCTGGCTCGACGAGCGCGAGCAGAGCGCGGTCTTCCTCGCCCGCGGCGTCGGCAGGCCGTTGTGGCTCGGAACCACGGCTCGTGAGGCCTTCTTCGCCTCCACGAGGCACGCGCTCGAGGTGCTCGAGCGGTACACGGGGCTCCGCCTGCGCAAGCGCGAGGTGCCCGAAGGCACGCTGAAGGTGCTCGAGGACGGCCGGGTCGCGCAGCGCGAGGCGTTCCGCCCCGACGTCGATTTCGAGGAGAAGCCGCTCCCGGCGGTGCGCGCGCCGAGTGAGGGCGCGCTCTGTCTCAGCCGCCTAGCGGCGATCGCCACGTCGCCGTCCTGAGCTGGTCACGCGGCCTTCCGGGCTGACGTCCGCGCCTTCTTCTCGCAGTCGCTCCGCAACCAGGTACTGGAACGTCGCCCAGGCGCCGCGGCCCGACTCGACCATCCGGTAGACCTGCCATTCGGTGAGGATGTCCTCGCCGGTCTTGCGGGCGTCGGCCCAGTCGGCGAACTTCGGCAACGCGCCGAGCTTGCGCGCGAGCTCCGCGCCTTGCTCGATCGCGCGTTCGAGCCGCTCCTCCCCCACCGGCACGTCGAACCCGGCCTCCCGGAGCGCGGTCGTCAGCGAGCCGAAGGTGTGCCAGTAGAGCGACTTCGAAGGCATCGAGGCGCGGTGCTCGTCGAGGTCCTTCGCCGTCGGCACCCTGCCCAGCTCCTCCCCCAGGCCGCGCAGCTGATCGAGCAGGTCGTCCGGTGTCGCGAAGCGCCTTGGAACGAGCCCCGCCTCGCGCTTCGCGGCATTCCAGCTGCCGAAGTGCTGGATGACCGTCTGCGGGTGGACGGTCGTCTTCGGGTCCTCCTCGAACTCGCGCATCGTCGGCGAGCGCCCCAGCCGTTTCGCGCAGGCGGACAGTTGCTCGAGGATCTCCTCGTCGGTGTAGCGCTTGCGGATGCCCGACTGGAACTCCGCGAGCGCGGCTCGATCGATGCGCGCGAGCGCCCGGTAGGGGCGTTTCCGGGCCATGGCAAGAAGGATAGAGCAGGTTAGCTGAAATGCAAAGAGACGCTAGCCTGTTGAGCTACGAGACAGCCAACAGGCCGAGCCGCGCTTCCTCGTCGGCCAGGATCTCGGGCGGCAGCACGCTCTCGAGGGCCGCGACGCAGCGCGGACAGAACTGTGTTCCGGCGGCGCGCTTCAGCTCGTCCATCGCGTCCATGGCCGGTCGGGCGGCGCGGTAGATCCGCGTCGTGAGCATCGAGTCGAGCGCGTCGGCGACGTGGATGATGCGGGCGCCGAGCGGGATCTCCTCCCCCTTGAGGCCGTCCGGGTAGCCGGTGCCGTCGAAGCGCTCGTGATGGTGCCGGATGGCGGGCACGGCGTCGTTCAGGAAGCCGAGCCGGTCGATGATGCGCGCGCCCTCGTCCGAGTGCCGCTGCATGAGGGCCCACTCCTCCTCCGTGAGCACGGCCGGCTTGAGCA
>JBKPFP010000174.1:0-4027 GCA_046744435.1 Actinomycetota bacterium
GCGCCCGCGGCGACGATGAAGGCCTGCGAAGCGGCGTCGTTTTTGACCTCCGCCTTGACCCGGCGCGCGAGGTTCAGCGCGAGTGGCACCTCGAACGCGACGATGATCAGCAGGAGGACGTACGCGAAGGCGGCGAGGAGACGCAGCCGGAGGCTCATGGCACCTCCGCGCCGGCCTCCTCGGGTGCGGCGAAGCGGAAGCCGACCCCGCGGACGGTGTGCAGGTACCGAGGATCGGCGGAATCGTCGCCGAGCTTCTTGCGCAGCCCGCTGACGTGGACGTCGAGCGTCTTCGTCGAGCCGAACCAGTTCACGTCCCAGACCTCGTCGATCAGCTGCTCGCGCTTCACGACCGAGCCGGCGTTCCGCATCAGCAGGTACAGGAGCTCGAACTCCTTCCGCGAGAGCTCGAGCGGATCGCCGGCCTTGGTCACCTCGCGCCGGTCGGGATCCAGCCGGACCTCGCCGATCTCGACGGCGCCGCCGCCCGTCGCCGCCGGGGCGTCCGCTCGGCGGAGCACGGCTCTGATCCGGGCGACGACCTCGCGCGCGCTGAACGGCTTCACGACGTAGTCGTCCGCGCCGAGCTCGAGGCCGACGACGCGATCGGCCTCCTCGCCGCGGGCACTGAGGATGATGATCGGGACGTCCGACGTGCGGCGGAGCTCACGGCAGACGTCGAGCCCCGAGCCGTCGGGGAGCATCAGGTCGAGGAGAACGAGGTCTGGCGACACGCGCTTCGCGACGTCGAGCGCGTCGGAGACATTTCCAGCCACGTTCGTGTCGAAGCCCTCGCGGCCGAGGGCCTCGGCGAGCGGGACGGTGATCGAATCCTCGTCCTCGACCAGGAGCACGGTCTTTCTCCGGCGCTGCACGATCTCGGAATTGTGCCCGCTGGCACTCTCCGGAAACGGCGAGGCGGCTCCGTGGAGGGTCGGAGCCGCCTCATCCTCGTGCTCAACGAGACGAGGATTCACCCTGGGTTGGGCTCAGTCGTCGTCGCCGCCTCCGCGTCCTGAGTTACCGCCGCGGTCGTCGCCGCCGCCACCCGGGCCGGAGTTCTCGCTCGGGCCGGAGCGGTCCTCGTTGCGGTCGTCGTCCGCGTCGTCGCGGCCCCGGCCTCGGCGCTCGCCCCGGTCGTCGTCCTCTAGGGTCTGCGCGCCGGTGCAGCGCGGGTCGTTCGCGTGCTCGAGCTCGTCGCATGGGCCGCGGACGTCCTCGCCGGGCTCGTTCCGCCGGCCGCGCAACTCGTTCTCCCGGCGATCCTCGCCGGTGGTCGTCCCGACCTCGCCGGTCGTCGTACCAACGTCGCCGGTGGTCGTCCCGACCGCCGGGATCGACACCGTCGGCGGGTCGTCGCTCGAGCCCAGTCCGGCGACCGTGCCCGCAGTGGCCACGCCTGCCAGGAGCAGGATCGCTCCAATGATCACGGCTGCCTTCGTCATCGTTGTCTCACTCCTTCCGAGGGTTCTTTCCTGTCGTGTCGACATGGTCGCGAAGGCCCCGCCAAGAGCGGGCTAAACGAGGCGAGCAGAGCGGAAAACCTCGGTTAAGCCTTGGCAAAACGGGCCGCGTCCGGTGCCAGGCACCGGACATGGCCGCGTGCCGGCCGTCGAGACGTGTCTGGCTATACTGCGCGGCCGGCCATGGCAGTCCCCAAGCGACGACAGACGAGCACGCGGCGCGACAAGCGCCGTGCGCAGCACCGCCTGCAGGCACCGCGCGTGAACGAGTGCCCGGTCTGCCATCAGCCGAAGCAGCCGCATCGGGTCTGCCCGAACTGCAAGACCTACCGCGGCCGCGAGGTCGAGCCGCTCCGCACGCCGGCCCCCTAATAGAGCGTATGAGTCGAGTACGATCGGCTCGACCGGTCAGTTCAGACGGCCGTGCGGGCAAAGCCCGCGCGGCCTGGAGTCGGCACCGCAAGCGGAGCCTCAGTTGAGTACCAGCGTCCCGGTGCGCGTGGCCGTCGACGCAATGGGCGGAGACCAGGGCCCCGACGAGATCGTCGCCGGCGCGCTCGAGGCCGCCGCGCCAGGGATCGTCCCCGTGCTGTTCGGGCCGCCAGGGCTCGACACCGGCGGGCTCGAGCTCGTCGACGCGCCCGACACGATCGGCATGGACGAGAAGCCGGTCGAGGCCGTCCGGGCGAAGCCGCAGAGCTCACTCGTCGCGGCCTGCCGCGCAGTCGGCGAGGGCGACGCGGCCGCGGTCGTTTCGGCCGGGAACACGGGCGCGACCCTCGCCGCCTGCCTGTTCGAGATCCGCCGCCTGCCGGAGGTCGACCGGCCCGCGATCGCGGTCGTCGTCCCCTCGAGGCAGGGCCCGACGGTGCTCGTGGACGCGGGCGCGAACGCCGATGCCCGGCCCGAGCACCTCGTCCAGTTCGCCGAGATGGGCGCCATCTTCGCGGAGGAGGTGCTGGAGATCTCCGAGCCGCAGGTGCGCCTGCTCTCGATCGGCGAAGAGCCGGAGAAGGGCAACCAGCTCACGCTCGAGGCCCATCAGCTCCTGGTCCAGAGCGGTTTGCGCTTCGGCGGGAACGTCGAGGGCAGGGTCCTGCTCGAGGGCGGGGCCGGTGACGTCGTCGTCACGGACGGCTTCACGGGCAACATCTGCCTGAAGCTGCTCGAGGGGACGATCAAGTCGTTGCTCGACGCGCTGCGGGACGAGATCTACGCCTCGACGCGCGGCAAGGTCGGCGGCCTGCTCATCCGCCCGGCCGCGCGCCACCTGCGTGAGCGCCTCGACCCGGACACCTACGGCGGCGCCTATCTGCTCGGCCTGCGCGGGATCGCCGTCATCTCCCACGGCAACTCCTCGCGCCGGGCCATTGCGAACGCGATCCGCTTGGCCGCCCGGGGAGTCGAGCACCGCCTCGTCGAACGGCTTTCCGAGCGGCTTAGGACTGCGACTCCGTCCGTGTTAGCATCCGCGCGCTCTCGACCCCCGAGCCCCCAAGCGAGGTGACATGGCCGCGTCCCGCGAGGAAGTCTTCGAGCGAGTAAAAGAGGTGCTGGGCGAACAGCTCGGCGTCGACGATAGCGAGATCACGGAGGAGGCTTCCTTCCAGGAGGACCTCGACGCGGACTCACTCGACCTCGTCGAGCTGATCATGGAGCTCGAGGACCAGTTCGGGATCAAGATCTCGGACGAGGACGCTCAGAAGATCCAGACCGTCGGTCAAGCTGTCGACTACGGCACCTCGCACCAATAAGACAAAGGAGCCGGGTGCCCGGCTCGCCGGCCTGATCGACGGGCTTGCTCAGGAACGCCTCGAGAACGTCTTCACCCACTCGTCGTGGGCCCCCGACCGCGCGTCGTCATACGAGCGCCTCGAGTTCCTCGGGGACAGCGTGCTCGAGCTGGCCGTCGCGCGCGAGCTCTACGAGCGGTTCCCCGAGTTCACCGAGGGGCGGCTCGCCAAGATCCGCTCGCACGTCGTGTCCAGGGCCAGCTGTGCGGTCGTCGCGCACGAGCTCGACCTCGGGCGGCGCCTCGTCGAGCGGGGCACGCTCGTCCCGCAGGAGGAGCTCCAGCGCCTCTCGCGGAACCGAAACGTGCTCGCGGCGCTGCTCGAGGCTGCGCTCGGGGCGCTCTTCCTCGAGCATGGCTTCGAGAAGATCGAGCCGGCGATCGTCGACGCGTTTTCCGGCCGCATCGAGTACGCGCTGACGAGCTACGTCGACCACAAGACCGAGCTCCAGGAAGCGCTCGCCCGCATCGGCAGCTCCGTCTCGTACGCCGTTCTCGACGTCGAGGGCCCGCCGCACGACCGGCGCTTCACGTGCGCCGCGATCATCGACGGGGAGCAGGCCGGAGTGGGGACGGGGCCCTCGAAGAAGGCCGCCGAGCAGGAAGCTGCGCGGCAGGCGCTCACGAAGGTCGCGGCGTCCTAGCGGCGTCCTAGCCGCGCGTCAGACTTCGAACCCGCGTGCACCTGCGAGCGATCAAGCTGCGCGGCTTCAAGTCGTTCCCCGACGCCGTCGAGGTGCGGCTCGAGCCCGGCGTGGCCGTCGTCGTCGGGC
>JBKPFP010000240.1:0-1965 GCA_046744435.1 Actinomycetota bacterium
GTCGTCGACCAGCCGGCCGATCCGACCCTCTACCGGCGGGTCGTCGACGGCTTTCCCGACGCCTGGATCGAGGACCCCGACGTGACCGACGAGACCCGGCCGATCCTCGTGTCCCACGCCGGCCGGATCACGTGGGACGCACCGATCCACTCGGTGTCCGACATCGAAGGCCTCCCCTGGGCGCCGCGCTCGCTCAACATCAAACCGTCTCGCTTCGGGAGCATCCGGCGCCTGTTCGACGCCTACGACTACTGCGCCGAGCACGGCATCTCCCCGTACGGCGGCGGCCAGTTCGAGCTCGGGCCGGGCCGCGGCCAGATCCAGTACCTCGCCTCGCTCTTCCATCCCGACACGCCGAACGACGTCGCTCCCGGCGGCTACAACGCGGCCGAGGCGAGGCCCGGGCTTCCCGAGAGCCCGCTCGCGCCCGCACCTGCTCCGACCGGGTTCCGCTGGGGCTAGACGAGGGCCAGCTGGCGATGCGGCTCGAGGCCTGAGACGCCGACGCCGACGAGACGCAAGGCGCCGGGCCGGTCGTCGAGCGCCCGGTCGAGGAGCGCGCACGCGAGCTCGGCGATGCGCTCGGCGTCGTCGGTGCCGACCGGCAGCGTCGTCGAGCGGCTGCGGATCGAGAAGTCGGTGTAGCGCACCTTCGTCGTCACGGTGCGCCCGGTCTCGCCCGAGCGCTGCAGGTACTCGGCGAGCCTCGTCGCCATGCGGCGCAGCTCGTCTTTGAGCTGCTCGCGGTCGGCGATGTCACGCGGGAAGGTCTCCTCGTTGCTGATCGAGATGCGCTCGGTGCTCGTCTCGAGGCCGCGGGGGTCGATGCCTCTGGAGCGGTCGCGGAGCAGCCTGCCGACCTTGCCGGGGAGGAGCCGCTTGAGCTCGTCGTCGGTGAGCGTGGCCAGGGCGCCGATCGTGTCGAGACCGGCGGCCCGGAGCCGCGTCTCCGAGCGCGGCCCGACCCCGGGCAGCTTGCGGATGTCGAATGGCGCGAGGAAGGCCGCTTCGCGGCCGGCCGGGACGACCGTCAGGCCGCCGGGCTTGCGCCGGTCGCTCGCGATCTTGGCGACGACCTTGCACGAGGCGACGCCGATCGCGGCCGACAGGCTCGTCGTTCCGAGGACCGAGGTCTGTACCGCCTCCGCGACCGCGCGAGCCTCCGCGAAGTTGCCCGCCACCTCGCCGAGGTCGAGGTAGCCCTCGTCCATGCCGGTCCGCTCGACCGTGGGCACGACCTCCTGCACGGCGGCCCAGACGGCGCGCGAGTACTCGCGGTAGACGCCGTGCCTGGGGCGCACGAAGAGGGCGCTCGGACAGCGCCTCCGGGCCTCGGCGCAGCTCATCGCCGAGTGGATGCCGAACTTGCGAGCCTCGTAGTTCGCGGTCGCGACCACGCCCCGGCCGTGCGGGTCGCCGCCCACGACGAGCGGCTTCGAGCGGAGCTCGGGGTTCTCGAGCTCCTCCACGGCGGCGAAGAAGGCGTCGAGGTCGAGGTGCCCGAGGATCACGACTGAAGGCTATTCAGGGAGACAGACGCTCGATCGTCCAGCCCTCGCCCTCGCGCCGGTAGCGGAACCGGTCGTGAAGCCGGTTCTCGCGGTGCTGCCAGAACTCGTACGTCTCGGGAACGAGGCGGAAGCCGCCCCAAGTGTCCGGCAACGGCACTTCGCCCGGGTACTCCCTCTCGAGCTCGGCGAAGCGAGACTCGAGAGCCTCCCGCGACTCGACGGGCTCGCTCTGCGCCGAGGCGAGAGCGGCGAGCTGCGCGCCCCTCGGCCGCGTGCGGAAGTACGCCTCCGACTCCTCCCGGCCGACCCGCTCGACTCGGCCCTCGACCCGCACCTGCCGGCCCAGCTCGTGCCAGTAGAAGAGGAGCGCGGCGTGCGGGTTCGCGGCCAGCTCCAGTCCCTTGCGACTCTCGTAGTTCGAGTGGAAGCCGAACCCTCGCTCGTCGGCGTCCTT
>JBKPFP010000018.1:0-5194 GCA_046744435.1 Actinomycetota bacterium
ACTGCTGCCGCACGCGGCGGACGCCCTGCGCGCCGTTCGCTGATGCGCCACGAGGAGCTCGCAGCGCGGCTTCGCGAGCACGCGTACCTCGAGGGCGACTTCGTGCTGCGCTCCGGCCGGCGCTCGAGCTACTACCTCGACAAGTACCGCTTCGAGACTCGGCCGGAGCTGCTCGGCCCGCTCGGGGAGCGGCTCGCGGCCGCGGTGGCCGAGCACGACCCGGACGCCGTGCGCATCGCTGCGCCCGAGCTCGGCGCCGTCGCGCTCGCCGCTGCCGCCTCGATCGCAGGCGGGCTGCCCTTCCTCATCGTCCGCAAGGGTGAGAAGGACTACGGGACAGGCAACCGGCTCGAGGGCGAGTTCGAGTCCGGCGAGCGCGTCTGTCTCGTCGAGGACGTCGTCACGTCCGGCGGGGCCGCCGTCGCCGCCCTCGACGCCCTCCGTGAGGCCGGGCTCGAGTGCCAGGTCGCGGTCTGTGTGGTCGATCGAGAGGAGGGCGGTGCGGACGCTCTGGCGCGCCGTGCGGCCCGTCTTTTTCCGCTCTTTACGGCAGGAGAGCTGGTCTCGGCGCCGAAAACCGCCGCAAAACCGCATGGTTGAGCGGAAAGAGGCATCCTGTTAGGGTTTTTCCCAAACCCCCCATCGAAAGGGAGGAGAGGTCGTGACGAAACAGCAGTTCGTTGACAGAATCGCTTCGAAGGCCAATCTGTCGAGGCGCGACGCCGCCGCCGCGGTGGACGCGTTCCTCGATTCGATCACCGATGCCTTGAAGTCGGGCGACGACGTCGCTTTCACCGGCTTCGGGAAGTTCTCGACGCAGCACCGGAAGGCGCGGATGGGCGTCAATCCGCGGAACCCGTCCCAGAAGGTGCAGATCCCTGCGTCCACCGTCCCGAAGTTCTCAGCCGGCAGCCAGCTCAAGTCCGCCGTCAAGAGCGGCAGCGGCGGCGGCGGAGGGGGTTTCTAGGCCGCACGTCCCCGGAAAGGTTTTCCGCGAGGGCCGCTGATAGCGGCCCTCCGCGTTTTCCGGGCGCATCGCTAGGCTGGGTCGCCGATGGCTTCGGAGATCCAGGCGGCCCCGCAGGTGGACGTGACCTCGTTCGGGGACCGGCTCGCGGAGGCGATCGAGCGCAAGCGGACGCAGCTGGTCGTCGGCCTCGACCCGCTGCCCGAATTGCTGCCGGTCGAGCTCGTCGGCGACGCCCACGAGGGACGTGACCGCGCCGCCGCGGCGTGCGCTCGGTTCTGCAGCGGCATCGTCGACGCCGTCGCGCCGTACGCGGTCGCGGTCAAGCCGCAGCTCGCGTTCTTCGAGGCGCTCGGCGCCGACGGCATGCGGGCCTTCGAGGAGGTCTGCGGCTACGCGCGCTCGGCAGGGCTGCTGGTGATCGCCGATGCGAAGCGCGGCGACATCGGCTCGACCGCGCGGGCGTACTCGACCGCCTACCTCGAGGGGGTGGCGCAGCCGGGCACACGGCCACCGCTGGCCGACGCCATGACCGTCAGCCCCTATCTCGGCCGCGACTCCCTCGAGCCACTCCTCGGCGCGTGCCGGCGAGAGGGAGCGGGCCTGTTCTGCCTCGTCAAGACGTCGAACGAAGGCGGCGAGATCCAGGACCTCGCGCTCTCGGACGGGCGGCCGCTCTGGCAGCACATCGCCCTGCTCGTGGCCGAGTGGGGAGAGGACCTCGTCGGCGAGGCGGGGCTCTCGAGCGTGGGGGCCGTGGTCGGCGCGACCCATCCTCGCGCCGTGGGTGAGGCCCGCCGCCTGCTGCCCAAGGCGATCCTGTTGCTCCCCGGCGTCGGGGCGCAGGGCGCCACGCCGGCCGACGTCGCGCGCGCGTTCACGAGCGGGCCCGCGAGTGCGCTCGTGGCCGCTTCGCGCTCGGTGATCTATGCGTTCCGCTCGGCGGACGAGGACTGGCGTGCGTGTGCCGCGGCCGAGGCGGCCAGGCTGCGGAGCGAGATCTGGGCCGCCTCGGGCTGGTGAGCGGCGCCGGCCGGCAGGCCGAGCTGCGCCGTTACGCCGTGCCCTTCGTGGTGCTCGCGCTGGTCACCACGGGCGCGCTCGCGGGGCGGCAGGCCCTACGCGACGATCAACCTCGCGCGCGCGCGGAGACGAAGCCGGCGCAACGCGCCGAGCCGCGCGTCGCCGTCAAGCACGCGGCCGCGAAGTTCTACATCGTCGAGTCAGGCGACACGCTGGGCAGCATCGCCGGCCAGTTCGAGACGAGCGTCGACCGGCTGATGGAGCTCAATCCGGCTGTCGACCCGCGAGCGCTCCGAGTCGGCCAGCGAGTCCGCGTCGGCTGAGGCCAACCCCGGGGTAGATTGCTCGCCGTGAAGCTCTGGCTGCTCGCTGCCGGCCTCGGTCTTCTGCTCGTTCCCGCCGCGCTCGCCGCCGAGCCGCAGGTCGCTGCGCGCTCGTACGTCGTGGCCGACGGGCGGAGCGGCGAGGTTCTGCTCTCGCGCGACGCGCGGGCGCGCGTGCCGATCGCGAGCATCACGAAGCTGATGACAGTGCTCCTCGCGCTCGAGCGTGCGCGGCCCGACGACGTCGTCAGCGCCGCGCCGTACTCCGCCGGCGCCGGAGAGTCGCTGATCCGGCTGCGCGCCGGCGAGCAGTTGACCGTGCGCGAGCTGGTCGAGGCGAGCCTGATCCAGAGCGCGAACGACGCCGCCTGGGCGCTCGCCGCGCACCTCGGGCGCGGCGACGTAAACCGCTTCGTCGCGCTCATGAACCGCCGGGCGCAGCAGCTCGGACTGCGTGACACGCACTTCGTGCGTCCAGACGGGCTCGACGTCCCGGGCCACGTCTCGAGCGCCCGTGACGTCACCGAGCTGGCCCGCGTCGCGATGCGCAAGCCGCTCGTGCGCCAGCTCGTCGACGAGAAGACCGCGACGATCGCCGGCGGGCGTCGACTGCACACCTGGAACGACCTGCTCTACACCTTCCCGGGCCTCGTCGGCGTGAAGACGGGCCACACGAACGGCGCCGGGTGGTCCGAGGTCGCGGCCGCACGCGGCCACGGCGTCACCGTTTACGCGACCCTGCTCGGGGGCCGCTCGCGCGCCGGGCGCAACGAAGACCTCGCCGAGCTCCTCACCTGGGGGCTCAGCCGCTTCCGCGTCGTTCCGCTCGTGCGCGACGGTCACGTCTACGCGCAGGCGGGCCTGCCCTACGGCAAGGGGAGCGTCGACCTCGTCGCCCCGCAGCGGATCCTCTACGCGACCCAGCTCGACCGCCGCTTCGTCGAGCGCGTGGTCGCGCCGACCGAGGTCGACCTGCCGGTCGAGGAGGGAAAGCGCCTGGGCGAGGTCCGCGTCTACGAGGGCACTCGTCTCGTCGCGAGATCTCCGCTCGTTGCGGCCCGCGCGGTGTCGAAACCGGGACCTCTGGGGAGGGCGGGGTGGTATGCAGGGGAGACCATGAGCAACATCGGAGGCTGGTTTACGTGAACCGCCCGGCGCCATTCGGCGGTTTCTGGGCGGCTGCAAAGCGGCGCCACGCGGCGTCCTCAGTCGCCCCCGTGCTAACCAGCACGGGGGCTCCCTGCGTCCTTGCCTGGCTTGCTTTTCGCGCGCCAGAAATCCACCAATGGCACCGGGCGGCTCACTCATGATCGTCACCGTGACGATGAACGCCGCGCTCGACCGGACGCTGACCGTGCCCAACTTCCAGCGCGGCCAGCGGCACCGCGCGAGCGGCGGGCTCACGCTCGCGGGCGGCAAGGGCATCAACATCGCCCGCGCGCTCAAGCGCCTCGACATCCCCGTCGTCGCGACCGGGCTCGCCGGAGGCCGCACCGGAACCCGGATCGTCGAGGAGCTCACCGGCGAGGCGATCCTCAACGACTTCGTCCGGATCGCGGACGAGTCGCGAACGTCGACGGCCGTCGTCGATCCGACCGCGACCACGTACACGGAGATCAACGAATGGGGCCCCGCCGTCGCGCCGGAGGAGCTCGAGTTCCTGCTCGAGAAGCTCCACTACCTGGCGCGGGGCGCGGATGTCGTCGTCTTCGCCGGCTCGCTGCCCCGCGGCGTCGACGACGGCTTCTACGCCGAGGCCATCCGCGATCTGAACAAGCGCAAGCTCCAGACCGTGCTCGACTCGGAGGGCGAGCCGCTTCGCTTCGGCGCCGCCGCCGAGCCGTTCCTCGTCTCCCCGAACCAGCGCGAGGCCGAGAGCCTCGTCGGCCAGGAGTTTCACGAGGAGCCGGACTTCATCCAGGCGCTCGACGACATCGCCGAGCTCGGCGCACGCAACGTCCTCATCACCCAGGAGTCGGGCTGCTTCGCGCTCATCCGCGAGGACCGAACGGTGAAGCGCCTGCATGCGGTCGCTCCGAGTGTCGAGCCGATCTCCACCGTCGGCTCCGGCGACGTGCTCCTGGCCGGCTTCCTCGCCGCCCGCTACGCGGAGAAGCCGATCGAGGACGCGTTGCGGAACGCGGTGAGCGCGGGCGCTGCGTCGACTCTGGAGATCGGCGCCGGCCGCTTCGACGCGCGCGAGGCGGGCCGCATGGCCGGCGCGGTCGAGGTGGCCGAGCTCGAGCCCGTCGCCTCGTGACCCCGGACGAGGCGGGGCGTCTCCTCGACCTCTCGCGCCGGGCGCAGTGGCGCTTTCCCTCCTCGGCAGGCAGCCCGATTCGCGTCGATGAGGACGCCTGGGTCGAGCCGCTGCTCGCGGAGCAAGAGCCATTCGCCGCGGCCGTTCGCGTCCTCGCCGAGCGGGGCGACCAGGAGGCCGCAACCGAGCTGGCCGCCAACGTCTGGAGGTTGTGGATGGTCTCCCGTGACCTCGCGGGAGGACGCGCTTTTCTCGCGCCGGCCCTCGACCGGACGGGTGAACCGAGCCGCGCCCGCGCGCTCGCCCTGTACGGCGATTCTTTGTTCGCCTTCTGGCAGGGCGACCACGAGGGCTCGCACCGGAGCAGCGAAGAAGCGCTTGCAGCAGCGACGGCGGCCGCCGACGCCGAGGCCCTGGCACTCGCTCACCTCGCGCTGAGCCGCGTCGCCTTCGGAAAGAACGAGTTCGAGCGCGCCCGCGAGCTCGCGGTGCGGGCGCGGGAGCACGCTCGTGGCCTCGGACCTGCGTTGGGGCAGGCTACGCTCCACGCACACGCCCAGAGCACCCGAATGACCGGTGACTACGACCGGGCAGGAGCGCTCTTCGAGGAGAGCCTCGCGC